>DAOWIP010000490.1 GCA_030640865.1 Sedimentisphaerales bacterium
CCATTTGATAAATGCAAATTCCAATACGATAAAGAGCAGGACTCAGGTGAAAGCATAAACACGTTAACGTCAAGTAGTTAGGTTATTGTCCGTTTGTTTTTCAAAGTTTCACCTACTGATACATTTTTTTGCTTTCACCTGCTGAACAGCCTTTTTTCGGAAAAATAAAAAAAGTCAAATTCGGAGCCGCTAAAAAGAGTATTTTTTTCTGCCACAGAGTAAGATAGACGCCAGCATCAAAAGCACTTTGCCCCTTCGATCAGGGTAGGGGCGTATAGCGATACGGCCGTACATTTTTTTCGGACTTTTGGCAGTTGCATCAATATTCGAAAAATAATGTCACAGAAAAGGTTGTTTTAGTAGATTTCTCCACCCTTCGGCTGCGCTCAGGGCAAGCTCTATCCGTGACGCTAACGCGTCCCTCCGGTCGAAATGACGGTGTGTGATGGTAAGCTTTGTTCCCGACAAAGTAGAAGCAAGTGCTTCATTTGACTAAAATGTTACGATGAATAAATGAGTTGTGAGTGGTAAGTGGTGAGAAAGAGGGGACAGAGCGGGCTACGGTTTTTTTCGGCTGCTTTTACGGTTTATCTGGCAGAGCTTTACGAGTTTGCTTTGCAGGATATCCAGTTGACTGCCTTGATTACCCGTTTGTTTCGACTTGGCACTGTCCCTGAGCAGACAGATGCGTAAAGTCCGCTCCGAACCGGTCGAGGTGTTGAGGCAGGGCATTTGACTCCGCCAACGGTTGGTGGGATATATCTGACCGTCTCTACCAGTACTGCCGTTGCTGATTACGAAGTGATAAGAGATTGCTAATGTGCCTGTGGGACCGAACCGACTGGATAAACGACCATTATCTAACTCAAAATAAACCTTGATGTCCTGCCAGCGACCTAATTCAAGCCCCACTTCTGTTTGCAGATCAATGTCAAAGGAGTTTAACCGGGACTGACTGAGCAGACTGTAGCCCATAGGGACTCGCCGGATGGGCTTACCCTCTAATGCCAGTAGTATCAAAGCCCCCGCGGTCATCGCGACCATGAGCAACAATACAGCTTTTAGCAATCTTCCCTGATTCAGCATTTCAGCTTCCCTGCAGATGACCGGCCATAACGGCAGGCCGACCGGATGATCCAGTTTTGCCATCTTTATTACCTATTGTTTAAGAGTATTATACCTCCTTATCGGATAAGCTCAAATATTATCTTTAATTTTTTGCGTAAGTTTCGATTCTGATAAGGAACAAGGAAAAATATCCATATATCCGAGGTGTTGACAAGCCAATTCCGACTACTTACCATAGCACAGTCCCAAACACATTTGCCGGAAGAGCCAACAATGAAACTTACCGCCGAACAAATCAAACAATATCTTCATCGCTCCTATACCGCAGTTGACGGACTCTGGTTTATGAAGGTCGAACAGCAATTCGACTTCGAGACGGCCCTTGAAATCGATGAGCAGGTCTGGCAAATCGTTCCCAAAATCCAGGCCCGCCAACTAAAAGAACTGACGGGCTGTAAAAACGGTCTGGAAGGACTCTATGAATGTTTTACTACGAAACTTGAGCTTGATTGTACCGAGTTCGAGAGTGAAAAAGAGCCGGACGGCAAAGGGTTCACTATAATCATCAAACACTGCCACTGGCTGGAGCTACTGCGGAAATCGCAACGGGAGCACCTCGCTGAAAAGATCGGCAGCCGTATCTGCAATGCCGAGTACGCAACCTGGGCCGGGGAGTTCGGCAGCAACATTCGATTTGAGCTTCAATCGCAAATCTGCAAAAATGACAATTGCTGCCGATTGCGATTCACTACCTCATAACTACGTAAAGAAGGTAATAAAACACGGCCGACACGGCCGTGGCACGCGTCGGGTAGTACTTTGTAACACTCTAATTAGTCCGATAATCGGGAAGCCTTTTAATTGACAAAAACAGGTTCGACATGTATTATTCGTGGTCTTAATTAGTTATTACGCGGTGCCCAAGCCCGCTCTACTAAACTGCTAAACGCCATACGGAGGTATTTGAAATGAAAAAAGTTACTTTGGTTACAGGTGATGGGATAGGACCGGAAATCGCCGAGGCTGCCCGCCGATGTGTGGAAGCGACCGGGGCGGCGATAGAATGGGATGAACAACAGGCCGGTACGGACGTGATGGAAGCCGAGGGCACACCTCTGCCCGACAGAACCGTTGAATCTATCAGGCAGGCGGACGCTACGCTGAAGGCCCCGATTACAACGCCGGTGGGAACAGGGTTCCGCAGTATAAATGTTCATCTGCGTCAGTATTTTGATCTCTATGTCTGTTTGCGACCCAGTAAAAGCTATAAAGGGGTGCGGAGTAAATATGACGATATCGACCTGGTCGTGGTACGTGAAAATACCGAAGACCTCTATGCAGGGATCGAGTTCGAAAAGGGTACCGACACGGCCGGTGAACTGATCAATTGGATCAACTCCCACAGCAAACGAAAGATTACTCCGGATTCGGGGATCAGTATCAAACCAATATCAGTCGCCGGGACCGAACGGATTGTGCAGTTCGCGTTCGATTATGCACGCAAAAACGGCCGCAGGAAGGTTACAAGCGTTCATAAAGCCAATATTATGAAATACAGCGACGGGCTGTGGCTGGAAGTGAGCCGGGAAGTCGCGAAGAAAAATTCCGATATCGAATTTGAAGACCGGATAGTTGATAATATGTGTATGCAGCTTGTTCAGAAACCAGAACTGTACGATGTCATTGTACTGCCGAACCTGTACGGCGATATCGTCAGCGATCTGTGTGCCGGACTGGTCGGCGGGCTGGGTGTGGCGCCAGGCGCCAATATCGGTAAAAACCAGGCTGTCTTCGAGGCTACACACGGCAGCGCGCCAAAATATAAGGGACTGAACAAAGTCAACCCGACGGCATTGATACTCTCGGCAGCGCTTATGCTGGGGTATCTAAATATGCGCGACGAAGCAGACAAGCTCGAAAACGCGGTCGCCGCGGTGATAGCCGAGGGTAAGGATGTTACCTACGATATGAAACCCGACAGAGACGATCCCACAGCCGTCGGGACAAGCGAGATGGCCGATGCGATTATCGCAAAAATAAAGTAGGGTGCGATAAAATCGCACCATAATTCTGTTTGTTATTGTGTTTGTAATGAAAATAAAGATATCCCCAATTTTGACAATATCTCAAAATCAATCGGCGAGTGAATACAAAAACAAATGGTGCGATACATCGCACCCTAACTGTATCATCATTGCTGGAGCGAGCATTATGATGAAAAAATCTCTTATCCTGCTGTTGATCCTCCCATTTCTCACCGGGTGTGGAACTACGATAAGAAGAAACATCCCCACAAGTGGTGTTTCTCTGCATAAATATTCCAAGTTGCACCTCATGCTTGCGACGGCTGCAGGTGCCATTTCTGTTAATAACGCGGATCTATCTACCGCCACCGGAAATGCCTCATTCCATCCGGGCGTGGCAACTGCATCCGGTTTCGGCAGTTCAGTCGGCACCAGTCACGCTATGTCAGGTTCCTCACAGGCGCTGCTCGTCGCTCAGGATTTGTCGTTCGAACTCTCATCCATCGGTTTCCAGATGGTGGATTCCAAAGAGGATGCGGATGCGGTTGTCCTTTTTTCGATTGGCACAGTTCGCTTCGATCCTCTTGTAGGCTGGATTGCAGACCAAGCCTTTCTTGTGTTCAAAAATCCTAAGTCAGGAATGTCCCTCTGTTCCTTCAAGGCTAACACTCAGTTCATAACACCGACAGTAACCACGATCGTGAAAAGCCTTGTCCGCGAGGTTAGACATCATTACTGATTTATACTGTGAATTGCACGTTCCTACGAATCGTTCTGTGTTTCTCTTATACAGACTGCATAATCATTGTTATAACATCGAGGAATCAATATGGAGCTAAAAGAATTCATCAAAGAAACACTGGTGCAAATTACGCAGGGTATTGAAGATGCCAATAAGGACCTCAAAAATTCAAGTGCCCAAGTAAATCCTAAGAATGTGATGACATATACACGTGGTGATCATTTCGTAATGCGCCTTGACGTTGATAAAGAACATAAAAACTTTGTAGATTTTATTGAATTTGATGTAGTGGCTTGCGCAAAGGATGGCAAGGCTACTAAAGGTGGTTTAGGTATTATCGTTGGCGCATTCGCTCTTGGTACCCAAGGACAGTCTGCTAATTCAAGCGGTAAGGAATCTCGAATAAAGTTTCGTATCCCAATGCTCTTACCAACATCGGAATAAATTATAATATCCGGTTCCAGATGAAAGAGGTATGCACAGCATACCCTACCTTGTCGAAAAGATATGCTCGCATTTTGGAAATGAGGCTTCTCTTGATGGTTGCAGGGCACACGAGATCATGGCAAAGTATCGGCGTTTGTACAGACCTGGAAGGACATATTTCTTTACTCTGGTAACACACAATCGGCAAAAGCTTTTCGTTAATGAAGATGCTCGTTCCAGGTTACGTCTTGCTATCGAATGTGAGCAAGAGCGACGACCTTTTGATATGCCGGCAATAGTGCTTATGCCTGAGCATTTGCATTGTATCTGGCGGTTGCCCGAAGAAGATAGTAATTTTTCAGTGCGTTGGGCTTGTATTAAGAAGGCGTTTACAAAGTCATGGTTGGCTGAAGGCGGCAGAGAAAATAGTGTTCCTGAATATCGAGCGAAATATCGTGAGCGGGGTGTTTGGCAAAGGCGATTCTGGGAACACTTAATTCGAGATCAACAGGACTATGCCAGCCATATGGATTATATACACTATAATCCGGTGAAACATAAATACGCGAAATGTCCTCATAAATGGAAATATTCAAGTTTTCATCGATGGGTCAAAGAAGGAATTTATCGCCCTGATTGGCATTGTGTTTGTAATGAAAATAAAGATATCCCCAATTTTGACGATATCTCAAAATCAATCGGCGAGTGAATAAAAACAGATGGTGCGATACATCGCACCCTACTTAGCTGAAAGAGCCTGCCCTGAGCGCAGCCGAAGGGGCAAAATGGTCTTGTAGCTCACTCAGGGCAACGCCCTGAGTGACGGAGTAACAATTATTTATTTTTTTATCTCTATATAGCTCTGCTACTTACGATTTTGACACTCGCGATAATAACCATAAAATGCGCGCAAATCCGACAGTTCACCCTATATAGGGGTGGACTAATTGCCCCACGCATTTATTAGCCCTCGCTGTCAAACGGGGGTTCTTAAGTAGCCCGGGCCATGCCCGCCATTTACTCTAAAGCCCTGAAAGAGCCTGCCCTGAGCGCAGTCGAAGGGGCGAAAGAAAGTCCGCCACAGGCGGATAAAAAACGTGAACGGCAGCAAAAATGGCTTTGTTTCGTAAAACAACCTGGATATATCGCACTATAATTGACCAATGCGTGAGTTACAAAAAATAATCAGCGGTGAAAGAAAAGGTGCAGTAGCAGAGCTTATGCGTTTGCTGCTGTATGTTCAGGCCGTGGCGGTCTATAAACCGATAATCAACCTGCGTAACCGGCTATACGATAAGCAATGGTTGAAAAGCTATCGGCTTGGCGTCCCCGTCATCTGCGTCGGCAATATCACGGCTGGCGGGACGGGTAAAACACCTATGGTTGTCTGGTTGTGCCGATACCTGCTGCAACATGGCAAAAAAGTAGTGCTGCTGAGCAGAGGTTACAAAGGCAGTAACAAAACAGGTAACGACGAAATACAAATGATACGGCAAACGCTCCCGGAAGTTCCGGTGGTCATTGACCCGGATCGCGTCCGCGGCGGCAGGGAAGCGATTGAAAAATATCACCCAGACATAATCGTCCTGGATGACGGATTTCAACATCGCCGACTCCGGCGCAACCTCGATATAGTTATGATCGACTGCACCTGCCCGTTCGGCTACGAGGCATTACTGCCACGCGGCCTGCTACGCGAGCCGCTTGAACAACTGCGACGCGCCGATGTCCTTGTCCTGAGCCGTGCCGATCTGGTCAGCACCGATGAATTGGACGCTATTAAAAATCGTCTGAACGCCGGCGAAACAGGCAAGATAATCGCCTGTTGCCGTCATAAGCCCCAGGCCCTGTTCCGCGCCGACGACGAAGAAATACCACTATCTCAATTGTCAGGCCGAAAAGTGGCGGCTTTCTGCGGTATTGGAAACCCGGAATCCTTTCCGGCAACCCTGAACCAATTAGGCGCGAAAGTAATCGCTCGAAAATTCCTGCCGGATCATGTAAGCTACGATGAAACAATTGTCTCCCAACTGTCGCAATGGCGGCAGGACAGCGGGGCGGATTGGTTGGTGACAACTCAGAAAGATTGGGTTAAACTAAAACGGTTTCCCGCCGTGCGCAAATGGCGCGAACTGCACTGGCTCAAAATTGAACTGGATGTAACCGAGGGACAGGAACAACTCGGCCGTAAAATCGAATTAACCTGGCAATAAAATTATGTATGAACGACTAAGTGATATTATAAAAGCGGTGGGACAGCCTAAAGTGCTGCTGGTCGGGGATTTCATGCTGGACAATTACGTCTATGGCAATATAGACCGCATCTCACCCGAAGCGCCGGTGATGGTTCTCAATGTCCAAGAGCGTCAGGAACAACCCGGCGGGGCCGGCTCAGTCGCGATGGACCTGGCAGTGATGGACGCTGAGGTGGCCTGCTTAGGCGTAGTGGGCAACGACGCCGGCGGTGAGCGGCTTCGGCAAATGCTCACCGATACCGGCCGAATCAATGTCGATGGATTGTTGCCGGTCGAAAATCGGCCCACCACACTCAAACAACGCATCATCGGCCTGGCCCAGCACCGCCATCGGCAGCAGTTGATGCGGATCGATGAAGAAGACAGTACTCCCATTAACCCCCAAATCCAAAAACAACTGCATACACACCTTGAAAAACTTATCCAATGGTGCGACGTGGTTTGTCTGGAAGATTATAACAAAGGGGTTTTGTGTGATGATTTTTGCCGGCTGGTGATCGAACTGGCGGCACAAGCAAACAAAAAGACCATCGTTGACCCGGCCGCCATCGATACTTACCATCGTTATGAAGGTGTCTGGCTGATAAAGCCAAACCGACGCGAACTGACCCTGGCGACCAATCTGGAAATCGACGGGCAAGAAAGCTATATTCTCGCCGCCCGGAAACTGGCCCATGACCATAACCTCACAAATATCGTGGTTACACTCGACAAGCAGGGAGCATATCTCTATCAACGCGAA
>DAOWIP010000233.1 GCA_030640865.1 Sedimentisphaerales bacterium
AAAAACCATCTGGGCGGACGGCACGGAAATATATGTGAATTTCCGCGATAAAAAGTTCACAAAAGGAAATATCAAATTGCCTCCGAAGAGCTTTTATCTTACCGGCTCCCCGGAACTGCCGGAATTAAGAGGGACTATGACGGAAGGTTTCAGATTAGACTGATAGTAAGTATTGTGAATTAAAGGTGTCCGGTACTTTTTTCGGGAGGGGAAAAAGGGGTCAGGCTTTTGATTTAGGTGTTGACGGGGTGCATGAAAATCTTCTGTCTTCCTCTTCGCTGCCGTCGCTATTTTCTGTTCAATTTTCTCTTCTGAATTCTATCTTTTTCTTCAATTTATTCGTGTCAATTCGCGTTCATTCGTGGCCAAAAACTCTTTATCCTCTTCGTGCCTTAATGTTTTTTCAGCGATTTTACTTTTGCTCAAAACCCATTTATTTTTATCAACTTTTGCCGAAAACCCGCGAAAACCGTTCATTTTACGGACTTTATTTTTTGCCGTTTTCAGAAAATTATAGAAAATGAACGTTAATTGACCTGTTTTTACATAAAATCGGCCAAAAGTAAAAATCCCGTCTTTCGTGCAAAATAAGGAGTTATGTCAATTTTTGAAGATCGCAATTTAAGGACTTACCTCTCAATCGCCATCGGTTTCATGTCGATATTTATTATAGGAAAGAAAGTTTCTATGAGGTGGAAGGTATATCCGAAAATTTTGGCGTCTGAACCGGGAACTTCTTTGCTCTCAGGTGGTCTAACTTAATGCTATGACTTGAGTAACGAATAATTCTGCCAAAAAATAAATATTCAATTCGCAATATTATTGCTTATGCTGGATTGTTCTGATATTGCAATATTGAGGTAACGCCTTGTTCTATAAATGGTTATGGTACATTAACGCGGCTGTGTTGGCTCTGACTCTGCTGGTGCTGATTATCGGCCTGGCGTGGCTGGGCGATTATGATTCGGATGCAGCCCAGGGCCGACGGAGCACTTCCGCCGCTCCTGCAAATGGCACAAGTGTCAACGGCGCAAGCAGTTATGACGCAAGTGCTGATTCACCGCTGGTGGCAGCCGTCCGGTTATATTCCAGTCGTTGGGAGCCGCCGGTCGGTTCGTTAAGGCTAATAATCGAGCCGTCGGAGGCCGTAGCCGAGGGCGCGGAATGGCGTGCCGGTAAAATCGCCTGGCAAAAAAGCGACGCGACTGTTCGGAAACTGAGCGTCGGCACGCATAATATAACCTTTAAGCCTTTACCTAACTGGAGTTCTCCCAAGAAGTTAAGCGTAAAAATAGTCCGCCGTCAGACAACTGATCAGACAGCGATATATACCAGAAAGGCACCGCCGGAATACGGTTCTTTAACCGTAACGATCGAACCTGAGGAAGCCCTGAAGGCCGGCGGTCAATGGCAGGTCGCCGGCAGTGGTTGGCAGACGAGCGGCGTAACATTTGATAAGGTGCCGGTTGGAACACAACCCATTGTGTTGAAAGCACTTACAGGCTGGATTTCCTCGGCCAAACCGACCGTTGTAATTACTAAAGATCAGATAGCCGCCGTTACCGTGGTTTACGCTAAAAGGCCGCCGCCGCCGCCGCCGGAGTTCGGCTCATTGACAGTTACAGTCATTCCAGCGGAAGCAGTCAAGGCCGGCGCCAAGTGGCGAATCAAGGGAAATGAAGAATGGCAGGACAGCGGCGCGACGGTTAGTAACATTCAAGTTGGCTCGCAAGTCGTTGAGTTCAAGGCACTTGCGAAACCCTGGACAACTCCCAAGGTGGCAACCGCAAAGATAACAAAGGAGCAAAACGCCACAGTCAGTGGGAAATATGTTAAGCCAAAACCACCCGCTCCGAGGTTTGTACTCACAGGTACAATAATGGGATACGACGGCGGCCTGGCCTGGATCAAGCTGCCGAAAGAAACGAAAACAACGGTCTTTTTCGCGGGTGAAATTATCGATCAATACTATACGCTTACCAAAGTATCAGACGGTACGGCTGTGGTAACACGGGATGGTTATGAATTTCCATTGAAAGTTTCCAAAACAATACCCGGTAAAACACCACCATCAGCAGCGACAAAGAAAAGCAAGCTGCCGACAAGAAAAAAAATACCATCGAGGCTGCCCGTTAGAAAACGTGAATAAATATAAAATATAAAATAAACAATTGTAAATTTAAGAGAAGAGAAGATTCAATATAAAATATGAAATATAAAATAAACAATTTAAGAAAAGAAAAGATCACAGAGGTAATAATAAACTATGGGATGTGAAGGCGCCAGGGAGATGAATTGTCGCGGCGATGAAAACGGAAATTAAAGACAATATTCTTCGGCCTGTGAGCAGGGCCAAGACGGACAGAAACGTCGATGCGAGACGTCGCCGAGAGGAAGTCGTCGTCAAAAGAAACGTCTATACTCTGCGCGTCCCAACGATCCAAAACGATACGATCGGCACGTGGGCCGAGGAACCTTCGAGCGGCAGAAAGGCCAAGTTCATAACGCCCCTTCGCAGAAGAAACGTCGGCAGATTCGGCCGAGTCGATAATGGCGGCGAACCGACCGTAATCGCGAGTGGCAAGGGCCAACAATGCGGCGTCAGACAGACGCTGGATGGCCAGCCGCTGCGAATCGAGGCGGTTCGGCTGGGTAGTGGTCTTGCGAGAGGCGCAAGAGGGCGGTAGTAACAGTGCGAAAAGGAACAGATAAATAATGTTACGGATGTTGCTCATAAAAAATATAAAATATAAAATATAAAATAAACAATGATAATC
>DAOWIP010000005.1 GCA_030640865.1 Sedimentisphaerales bacterium
CGCGGATGGTTCTGGAGGCTCTGGCAGTTGGCAAACCAGCCGTTACCACCGCCTGCAACGGCGCCGCCGAATTCTTAAGGGAGGGTGATTACGGATTCGTAATCGACCGCTGCGATGATATTCCGGCCCTGACTGATGCCTTATTACACCTGTGCGATCATAACCGACAGCAACAGATGTGCCGCGAGATCGAAGCCGACCACCTTTACGAAAAGGTCTCGATGAAAAGACACGCCCGCGAACTGCTGGCGCTTTATGGACAGTGAAAAAAAGGGTCGAGGTTCTCTTTATGCATATTCTCATTCTGGAAGCATACGACAACGGCAGTCACAAACAGTTTCTGGACGGCCTGACGGCAAACAGTCGTCATAGTTTCTCACGGCTCAGCCTGCCGGCACGGAAATGGAAATGGCGTATGCGAGGCTCCGCTATTTATTTCGCTCAACAGTTGACATCGGGCCATTGCCCGGACATCGACGATGTTGATATTATTTTCACTTCTGATATGACTGCCGTGGCCGACCTGCGGGCACTATTGCCGAACGTCTTAAAGGACAAACCCATAATATGTTATTTTCACGAAAACCAGCTAACCTATCCCATACCGGACGAATCTCAGCGAGACTATCAGTATGGTTTTACGAATATTACTTCATGCCTGGCCGCTGATGCGGTATGGTTCAATTCGCGGTATCATCTCGAGAGTTTTCTCGAAGCTGTTGAGGCACTGTTGAAAAAAATGCCTGATTATGTTCCCACGGGGATCGTGGAAACAATCAATCGCCGGGCAACGGTTATGCCGCTTGGCCTGCCTCTGGAACTTTTCAATTTGCCGCGACTCAATCCGGAAAGCCAAGCGCCCCCTGCCATACTTTGGAATCACCGCTGGGAATACGACAAAAACCCGGACGAATTTTTCGAAGTGCTTTTCGACCTTGACCGAATGGGCATTGAGTTTCGTTTGATTGTCGCCGGCGAAAACTTTCGCACAGCCCCGCCAATCTTCGCCGCAGCCAAAAACGTCCTGGCCGGCCACATAGATCATTTTGGCTACGTCCCAGATATCTGCGAATACCAAAAAATGCTTGGCGTTTGTGATATTGTTGTTTCGACGTCAATACACGAATTTTTCGGCCTGTCGGTACTCGAGGCCATTGCCGCGGGCTGCTGTCCGTTACTTCCAGACAGATTAAGTTATCCGGAACTGATTTGTGCGGAATTTCACCACCGTTATTTGTATGACAACCGTATCGAACTCAGAGAAAAACTTATCGAATTACTGACAAACCCGATAGCCCCACTGCCCGAACAGTTATCCCAACGAGTCAGCGAATTAGCCTGGCCCAATCTCATCGGAAAATACGACGATGCCTTCGATTGCGCAGTCTCGTAGGGCGGGCCATGGCCCACACTACTACAAGACTCTCCACCCTCTACCCTCTACTCTCCACTCTCCACTCTCCACTCTTTTCGTTATCCAGGATATTCAACGGTTACGCTGGTAGTGATTCCGCCGCGGGCAGTGAAACTGCCCGTAACAGTCATTTTTCGAGGTGAACAGGCGGTTACTAAATCGTCGCTGATTTTATTGACGACGGCTTCGTAAAAGATTCCCTGATCCCGATAATTCTGAAGATATAATTTCAGTGATTTCAGTTCGATACATTTCTGATCGGGACAATAGCGGATAGTGATGGTTCCGAAATCGGGCTGGCCGGTCTTTGGGCATAAACTGGTAAATTCGGGACAGTCAATCCGGATTTCGTAATCGCGCGACGGCTGGGGATTAGGAAAGGTCTCCAGATAGGAAATAGGCGGTTGGTTGGTTGGTTCGCACATTTTCTTGCTTATTCTCCTGTTTGGCGCTATATTTAAGTTGGTTCCGCACGGTATATGTCGAGCGGTATGATATTTAATGTACTGCGGACGTCCCGTCCGCATTATCGACTTATGCAGGCGAGATGCCTGCGGTACAGATTTTCGCTCATTGTAAATACAAGGAACTAAAATGACAAGACAATCATCGTTATCCAAAATCGCCGATACTGATGCTAATACCGGCGCAGCAGGGGCAGTAGTTTTGCTCAGTGGCGGGATCGATTCCTATACCACCGCCGCCCTGGCACATGAGAAGGGCTTCAGGTGTTATGGCCTTACGGTAATGTATGGTCAGCGTCATTCCTGTGAGATAGATGCCGCCCGGCGAGTTGCCGCGAGCCTGAAGGTCGTCGAGCATAAAATAATCGAACTGGACCTGCGCAGCCTGGGAGGCTCAGCCTTGACCAGCGATGAGCCGGTACCGAAAATGAGTCCCTCTTACAGCGGCACTAAACCGGTCATCCCGCCGACTTATGTGCCCGCCCGTAATACTATCCTGTTGTCCCTGGCACTGGCCTGGGCCGAGGTACTGGGCGTTTTCGACATCTTCATAGGCGCAAACGCGGTCGATTACAGCGGCTATCCCGACTGCCGTGCGGAGTTTATCGGCTCGTTCGAGGGATTGGCGAACGTCGCCACCAAGGCCGCCGTTGAGGGAAAGGGACGATTCAGAATCCACGCCCCGGTGCTGTATATGACCAAGGGTGATATTATCAAACAAGGTGTCAAAATTGGTCTGGATTATTCTCTGACCCACAGTTGTTATGATCCCGACGAACAGGGCCGCCCCTGCGGTCAGTGCGATTCCTGCCTGATCCGTCTGAAAGGGTTCGATGAGGCTCATCTACACGACCCGGTCGAATACTTGTGAGTGTATGGGTATAAGGGTATATGGGTGTATGGGTTCTCCCTTATACTCTTAAAAGGAAACAAAGCAGATTGAATGTTAGTGAGTTATTTTATTCGATACAGGGTGAGGGGCGACTGGCGGGAGTGCCGTCGGTTTTTGTGAGGCTTGCGGGTTGTGATTTACAGTGCCGATGGTGCGATACGCCACAAGCGCAGCGCCCCGAACAGGGTGAGCCTACGACCGTCAGCCATGTTCTGGCTGATGTGTTAAAATACAACTGCCGCCACGTCGTGGTTACCGGCGGTGAACCGCTGCTGGCACCGGAATTGCCCGATTTATTGACGGCCCTTTCGAGTGAAGATAAGCACATAACTCTGGAAACATCCGCTACACGGTTTCGGGAGCTTGTCTGTGATTTAATCAGTATAAGCCCGAAGCTCTCGAACTCACTGCCGTCGGGTACGGACAATTTGCATTACAAGGAACAGAATCGGCTCAACATCAGCGCGATCCGGAACTATATC
>DAOWIP010000036.1 GCA_030640865.1 Sedimentisphaerales bacterium
AGGATATGTTTATGTCAATCCCACCAGAAATAATGTCTTAAATATCCCTTTGCCGAAAACCTGCAAACAGCTAACTCATACTAATTTTAAGAACGATCCCACTGCAATTTCAAATACCACCACCATCAATTTAGTATCGCACCGAGGAACATTTTTATTAAAGAGCGACGGAAAGGTCAACCTTGAGGACTTTGCCGTTCTGGCGGCCTGGCGGGATGATGGCGGTGTGTGTTCAACGCCAGACTGGTGCGGCGGCAGTGATTTTGATATGAGCAGGACAGTTGATATGTTTGACCTTGCATACTTCGCCCAGAACTGACTGCGGCAGTAAATGTCGGGGGCTGGTTGTCAGGAGATGACAGGAAATGACAGGAAATGACAGGAAAGATGAAAAAGACATTGATATTGGCGATTGTGGCGGGTGTGATATGGGTAAGTTCGGCTGATGTTATCGCAGTCAATTATTATGTGGACGGCACCAGCGGAGACGACAACGATCCGGGTACCATAAATGAACCTTGGCAGACTATAAACAAGGCGAGTTCCACACTTCAGGCCGGGGATACGGTTTGTATTAGAGGTGGGACTTATACCAATCAGCAAATAAATCCTTCCAATTCCGGCACATCTGGAAATTACATAACCTATGCCAGATATGGTAGCGACACCGTAACAATCTCAGGAGGCTATGATCAGGCTGACCTTAGTGATAGGAGTTATATCAAAATTGATGGACTACGATTCACGAACGCTGGTCACTCTTGGATAGATATGGCACCGAACGGCCAACACTGCATTATACAAAACTGCGAATTTGAAGGCACAGGCGGTTATACAGGTCTTAATATGAATCATAGGTGTGATTACAATAAAATACTCAACAATACTTTTTTGGACAGTTGTATGCCCAAAGACCATATCGAATGTTGGGACAGCAGTTATAATCTATTCGAGGGTAACCATTTTGGTCAGGCAGGTCATTTTGCGATAAATCTTCAAGCCAGAGGAACTTCTGTATATAATATAGTCAGGAATAATACATTTGAGAATACACTACACTCAAATCTTGGTGTTTGGCGTAACGCTGATTATACTTTAGTAGAAGGGAACATAATAAAGAATGCAGGGGATGCTTGCGATTTAGAATCTTGTCCTCAGAATACTTGTGGATCTGAAAAAGATAGAACGGCTAAGAGGTGGCATCATGCTGGGATACAGTTAGGCTCCAAGTATTGTATTATTAGAAGAAACGTAATGACCAATAACGGTCGTTTTTCAATGAATGCAAAAGATGAAACGCAAAATTCTGTACACAACAGAATTTACCATAACACAATGTATAAGGATTACATAGGAATGCAGACTGCCAGTGGAGGCTGTGATATTTATGGCAATATAATAAAGAATAATATCTTCTACGAGCATCGGAATTATGCGGTTGTTTTTGCGGTCGGGTCATCAACAAATAGTGATAACACTTGGACCAGTAATAATTTACTGGGAGCGAGTATAAAATATAAAGGGACTACTGGCAATGTATCTACAATAGAAAGCAATTATCCTTCTGAATGGTCTGATAATATTGCCATTGACCCCAAGCTTACAGATCCAGCAAATCATGATTTTACTCTCCAATCAACATCTCCAATGATAGATGCTGGCGCATGGCTAACAACAATTACAAGCTCCACAGCCAACAGCCAGACCTCATTTAAAGCAGATGACGCAAGATATTTCTACGCTGGTTGGGACATTTCCGGCGAAATCGGCGACACCATCAAAACAGAGAGTGGACAAATAACAACAATTCAAAGTATCAACTATGATACTAACATCATCACTGTCAATCCGGCGATAAATATTGTTAAGAATGAAGGAATAGCTTTAAATTACGAAGGCACATTTCCAGACATCGGCGCTTATGAATACGGCGCGTCAGCCCAGGACACCGAAGCCCCAAAAGTAGCCTCATTCAACATCAACCCGACAACAGCAAACACAAACGAACAGATAACAGCAAGCTATACAGTCACCGACAATAAAGCGTTAAAACAGGTGGAACTGCACAGAACAATTGATAAAAATGGCAGCCCTGACGCGAATAATTGGAATTGGATAAAAACTCAATCTGTCAGCGGAACATCCGCATCAGGCAGTTTTACAGACAGCCTTTCAACCGCCGGAACTTATTGGTACGGCATTCATGTTATTGATCAAGCCGGGAAGGTCGGGTTTGAGCCAAGTCCGATTAAGGTAACAGTAAATTCTGAAATAACTGGCGCCAGCTATTATGTAAAACCGAATGGCAATGACAGTTTAGACGGCAGAAGCAACGCGACGGCCTGGCGAACAATCAGTAAAGTCAATAATTACAGTTTCCAGACAGGAGATGATGTGTATTTCAAATGCGGGGGGACCTGGACTGGTACGCGATTGAACATTGATTGGTCAGGCATTTCAGGAAATAGCGTTGTTATTGGCGCGTATTATATGAGTGGTGGTAATGAAGTTCATGGCAGTAATGGGAATAAGCCGGTGTTTGACGGAAACAATGCCGTCCCTGGTGAGTATTTGGGCCTGATTAATGTATATCGTCAAGATTGTGTTACCATTGAAAATATCAAGATAGTTAATTCTTTATGCGATGGGGTCAGATTTAGTGGTTCCAAGACTATCGATGCGACTAATAATAATGCGACTAATATAGACACGGGCCATATTTATAAAGCTGGTATTAAGTACCACCACATCGATACCGGCGTAGTTGAGGGGTGTGATGTTGCAGATACCTGCAGGACAGAACTTGGTGGAGGGGGTTGGCCTGCGGCATTATCTGTTACATATAGCAGTAACATAACAGTCAGGAAAAATAGTGTTCGTGAAAATTATGGGGAAGGCATCGGAATTTATAAAATTTCTGATAATTGTATAGTTGAGAATAATCTTTGCTATGCTAATAAAAAAGTACAAATATATATAGACAGCAGTGCCGGAACCGTGGTCAGAGGGAATCTTTGCTATGGCACGATAGATTCTGCATACTGGAGAGGCAGCTTTCCAGGTTTAGGGATTGGCATTGCTGATGAAGGATGGGTACCGTCACATTCAGAAAATAATAAGATTTATAATAATTTGGTTGCATATTCATCTCTTGGAATTTTTCTATGGCGTGCCCATGACGACCCAGGTTGGTCACTAAAAGATACTTTTGTATATAACAATGTGGTTATAGACTGTCTGACGAATTTAACTGTTTCCAATAGAAATGTCTTTGAAAATTCGGCCATTAAAAACAATATTTTTTGGAGTATCAGTGGTGATAGTGTTCAGGCTGCTGTACCATCAAGCCACTCCGGTTTGGTACTCGACTACAATCTATGGTCTTCCGCTCCCGATTCCGATGCTCGAGGCGTAAACGATCCTTCTTATGCCGCGCCACAACTTCTTAAAACTTCCGGCTGGCGTTCGATGACAGGAGGAGATATTCAGGGAAACGACTTCGCTTTACAACCCACCTCCCCAGCCATAGACGCGGGAACAAACCTCGGCAGCCCATATAACCAAGGGTTAGATAAAAATTCAACCTGGCCAAACAATGTTTTCACTCTTGATCAAAATAACTATGGATCAGGTTGCGAAATTGGTGCGTTTGTATTTACGGGCACTGATGCGGACATAAATAACGATGGCAAGATCAACATCGAGGACTTTGCCATTCTGGCGGCCTGGCGGGATGATGACGGTGGCTGTGTGGAGCCGGGGTGGTGTGGCGGTAGTGATTTTAATATGAGCGGAACGATTGATATGTTGGACCTTGCATATTTCGTGGAGAATTGGCTGCGGCACGGCGAATAAATAAAACAGAAGGAAACGAATGTCAGGAAAGGGCAGAGAAAATGAAAATTTCAAAAACAAAATTATTTCTCGCTGTTTTTATCTCGGGTTTCTTTTTGTTTAGTTTGGTGGGAATAACTGAGGTCAGAGCATTATCTGTAGTCCCCGGACTAAAAGGGTTCGGAACAGACACACGAGCAGCTTATGGTCTTGCCCCAGGAACTAAT
>DAOWIP010000567.1 GCA_030640865.1 Sedimentisphaerales bacterium
AAACTCCGCAACACTTCCAAAATATACCTCGTTGTTACTATGGATATATCCTGCCCATCATCCGCGGGAATGCGATGGTCTCGCGGATGTGTTTTATGCCCGTCAGCCAGGCGACGGTCCGTTCCACACCAAGGCCAAAACCGCCGTGCGGAACAGAGCCGTACTTGCGGAGGTCAAGGTACCATTGATAATCCTCATCAGGCAGTCCTTCTTCGTGAATCCTGCCGAGAAGGGCATCGTGATTCTCCTCACGCATCGAGCCGCCGATTATCTCGCCATACCCCTGGGGCGCCAAACAATCGAAATTCAATACCACCCGCTCATCAGCCCCGTCCGGCTTCATATAAAACGCCTTGCAACCCTTTGGATAGCGATGGACGAAAACCGGCCGCTCATGCAACTGTGAGATAATTGTCTCGTCCGAGCCACCCAAGTCCTTGCCCCAGCGGAAATCGGCCGCCAGTTCGGCATGACGGGGGATATTCTCGATCTGTTCCTGCAATTCCGTCATTTGCTCATTCGCCGTCTGTATCTGTTGAGCCAGCTTGTCTTTTTGCCATTGTTTTTTGGCTGTTTTTTGTTCTTCCGTCCACTGATCGATGTTCTTCTCAAGCTCCGTTACCTGGTTTTGCTTTTCCTGTAGTTGGTTTTCCATAAATTGCTTTACTTTATCGCTGTGCAACAGTTCGACCACTTCGCTATAACTGAGCCTTACGAACGGCGGTTGAATCTTTTCAAGCAACGCGACGTCCCTTTCCAGAATCTCCAATTCCGTTTTTCTCTTGGTTAATACCGCTCGTACAATCGCACAAATAAACTGTTCGGCCACTTCCAGCAGTCCGTCAAGGTCAATATACGCGATCTCCGGTTCGACCATCCAGAACTCTGTCAGGTGCCGGCGTGTTTTGCTCTTTTCGGCCCGGAACGTCGGCCCAAAACAATAAACTCTGCCCAAACTCATCGCCGCCGCCTCGAGATACAACTGGCCTGTTTGCGACAACGCTACTTCTTCACCGAAATAATCCACGTTAAATAACAACTGTGTTTCTTCACCAGCCGCCGGCGCAAAAATAGGCGTATCCACCAGCGTAAAACCGTTATCATTGAAGAAATTCCTTATGGCCTCGATGATCGTATGTCTGATCCGAGCCAAAGCCCAGGGCTTGCGCGAACGCAGGTGCAGATGTCGATGTTTCATCACAAAATCGATCCCGTGCGACTTGGGCGTGATTGGGTAATCCTCGGTCTTGTCCACAATCTGCACGCCATTGAGGGCCAGTTCGTAACCACCGACACTTCGGGCTTCCTCGCGAACCCGCCCGGTTACTGTTAGCGCAGACTCCTGGCCGATGTGTTTTATTTCGGCAAACAGATCGGCGTTATCCTCATTTTTTTCCAGAACCGCCTGGCACATCCCGCTGCCGTCCCGGACGATCAGAAACTGTACTTTGCCCCCAGCCCGGGAATTGTAAAGCCACCCCTTGACCGTTACCTCCCGGCCCACATGGTCTTTCATCTCACTTATGCGAATTGTTTTACTTTCCATAATCGTTGACTTATGCCTTTCATATTTGACTGAGATGACGCCCACCCTGCTAATTTGTATCCGGTACTTCTTCCGGCGGCCGTCCTTTGGGTAGAATAAACCAGGCGACAAGATAAGTGATAATTAGCGGAAATATTCCGCTTACAAGAGATGCGAAGACAAACGCCAGCCGAACAATACTACTGTCAATTTCCCACTCCTGGCCTATTCCGCCACAAATCCCCGCTATCTTACAATCTCTTTTTGATCGGTAAAGCCTTTTCATAATTATATATCCTTTCGTCGGGCAAGTATTATAAAGAACGTACCCATTATAACCAATGCCAGAGTTATGTTCCAGCCTCTTCCAAGGCCGAAACTGCTGGGTATATAGCCGCAAATCAGAGCGAATGCCGCCACGAGCAGACTATAGGGCAGTTGTGTGCGAACATGCTGAAGAATGTCAGAGAGGCAACGATAAAAACAATGGCTGGAAACCATTGCGACGATATGCCTCTCACCAGAAACGCGCCAAGAAAATCGTCGGTCCCCAAATCATTGCAGCAATTTTTGAGCGACCAGGCCATCACAAGGATAATACTCATAAGCAGGCTTTTTTTCAGCGGCACGACAGCGTTGACAGCACGTGGAGTCGGCGAATGAATATCCTTCATGGCTGAATCGTAGTTGCCGTTACGGCTGGTTGTGTTGTCGTCTTTCGGTGGCGGCTCGCTTTGCGCCCGTTCTTCCGCGACCTTCATCGGGCCAAAGTCCCGGCCCACAAAAATATGCACAAAGACAAATACAATCATCAATATACAGTAAAACTGATAGATAACCGCATCGAAAAACATGGAATAGCCGTCTATGCCCAGATTTAGTTTCGCACTTACCTGGCTGAACAGGCCAACCTCATAGGCTATCCATGTGCTGATAACCGCCAGGCCGGAAATCGGGGCACTGGTGGCGTCAACTAAAAAAACCAGTTTCTCCCGACTGACTCGAAACCTGTCCGTAACAGGACGCATCATCGAGCCGACAATCATTGTGTTGGTATAATCGTCGATAAAACACAGTACACCCACAAAGGCAGTCATCGCCTGGGCCGATTTTCGTCCTTTTACCCACCGTAAAAGCCAGTTGATAACACCGAGAAAACCGCCCGACGCCACGATAATCGCAATCATCGAAAATATCGCCGGGCAAATAGCCAGAAGCTGCAAGTTGCCTGTTTCTCCAAACGTCTCGGCAATATACATCGCAACGTTTGCGACGCCTTTAAACCAGACATGAATATCCATAGGTGCCTGGGGAACCACCGACAAAATCCCGCCCACAAACCCAGGCTCAACAGTACATGCCGCGTCAGGAAAGCCATCGTAATGGCCAATAGTGGAGGTGTGATACTGTACCAGCGGCCGTTACCTTCGCCTGCCGGCGCCCAAGAGACGCCAATCGCGCAAACAACACAAAAAAGTAAATTACTACCCGATATGTTACAGTGCAACTGGTATTAAGACAACAACAGACAAGGAGGTCTTATAATGGCATATCGATATGGAGAGCGGGCACAAATGTCAGCAACGTCTGAAAAAGACAGATAAACAACCGAAACCATTTGATAAATGCAAATTCCAATA
>DAOWIP010000042.1 GCA_030640865.1 Sedimentisphaerales bacterium
ATTGAAATAAAAGAGTATCAGGATATTTCCAAGGTGCCCAGCCAGGCGGTTTTAGGCAGGCCCATAGATGAGTTGCCAATGGATATACGAGAGAACTGTCCCGAAGTGGACAGGAAAAAGACGCTGGCTACCGTAGTGTATCGATATGTAAAGAACAAAGACGACAGTTACAAGACGGTGGTTACGCCCGTGCGGACGGGGGCCAGCGACGCGACACACACAATTATAACGTCGGGTATAAATGAGCAGGATATGATTATCGTGGGACCCTATAAGGTGCTGGAGAGTATCAAGCACGACCAGAAGGTCAGGGATGAGAAAGAAGTCGAAAAGGAAAAGAAGGAAAAAGAAAAGTCAAAGACCAATGCTTCAGTGCCGGCGGCGTAGTTTATGCTTATACGACTTGAAAATGTGACCAAAATTTACAAAGTTGGGGTTGAGAAGATTCATGCCCTGGATGGAATCGATCTGGAAGTGGGTGAGAATGAATATGTAGCTGTCATGGGACCGTCCGGCTCGGGCAAAAGCACACTGATGAATCTTCTGGGTTGTCTCGACCGGGCTACCTCCGGAACATATAAACTGGCTGGTAAAGATACTACGCGGATGGGAGCGGGGGCGATGGCGCGGGTACGTAATCAGCAGATCGGTTTTGTGTTTCAGTCGTTTGAGCTGCTGCCGCGTGTGAACGCCCTGAAAAATGTGGAGCTACCGCTGATTTATTCGCGTAACGGCGGCTGGTGGTACCGTCGGCAGCAGTCTCGGAGTGTTTTGGGACACGTGGGCCTGACCGACCGTGCGAAACATCGTCCCAATCAGCTTTCCGGAGGCGAAAAGCAGCGGGTGGCTATAGCTCGGGCGCTGGTCTGCAAACCGAGTATCTTACTGGCGGACGAGCCGACGGGTAATCTGGAGAGCAAAACCAGCGATGGGATTCTGGCACTGTTCGATCAACTCTACAGAGAAGGGCAGACGATCATCCTGGTAACTCACGAAGAAAGCGTGGCACGACATACAAAACGTATTATCCGTATGCGGGATGGTAAAATCCAATCCGATGAACCGACTCGGAAAGGGGGGGAGAGTTGTTAGGTTTATTGAAATCGCCGTTCACGTTTCTGCGATTGCTGGTTCAGGGTGTCTGGCTGGCCCTGGGCCAGATATGGGCCAATAAGATTCGCTCCACACTGACTACGATCGGCATTGTGATCGGAGTTGCCTCGGTAACGGCGGTGATTGCCGCGGTTACGGGGTTGAAGACCAAGGTGTTGGACGAATTTGAAACTTTCGGGACAAATAAAATATATATCCATACAGATCGCCCGGAAAAAGGACCCCTTCGTAACGCCTGGCATTTGCTTAGATTCAAGCCGGAGCATTTCGACGGTCTTTTAGAGCACTGTCCTTCCGTTGAGTGCTTTACCAGAATGTGTGGTTACAGCCGTAGCGTCATCTATGGAGAACGGTCTCTGGAAATTGTACAGGTACGTGGCATAGACCCACACTGGCATAAAATTGAAAGCCGCCACGTGATTCTCGGTCGGCCGTTTTCGGTTATCGACGACACACATTCACGACAGGTTTGTCTGGTAACACCGACGATGCGTGACAAATTGCTCCTTGATCGCGATTGTGTCGGTCAGGCAATCGTCATCGGTCGCAGGTCGTTTCGTATTGTCGGTATGATTGAAGAACGAGTGGAGTCGGCGATGTTCGGCGGGGGCGGATCGCAGGAAGAGGTTTTTATCCCGTTCAATACAGCCTGGAAACTGCATCGGCCCCGGGCATGGGCCATTGCCAATAGCAAAAGCCCGGAAGTTTCCGAGGATGCCCGTGCGGAATTGAGATTTTTTTTCCGTAAGACCCGCCATCTGAAGCCGGAAGACCCGGACACCTTTCGCCTGGACGTCATTGAACAGTTTGTTCAGGAATTCAAGAAGATTTCCCTGATAATGACCGCCGTGGCCGGCGGCATTGTGGGTATTTCACTGCTGGTGGGTGGTGTTGGGATTATGAATATTATGCTTGTTTCGGTATCCGAACGGACACGGGAGATCGGTCTGCGTAAAGCGGTGGGTGCCCGGCCGTCCGCCATCTTGCTGCAATTTCTGATCGAGGCGGTGATATTATGTCTGTTCGGCGGACTTATCGGCGTAGCATTCGGCCAGATAATGACGATAGGCATTTCCAATATTCCCAATGCGGAGTTTCTGGAAAAGGCCAGTATCCCACTCTGGGCCGTCGGACTGGCTTTTGGCTTTTCCGCTTTGGTAGGTGTTTTTTTTGGGATGTTTCCCGCGGTGAAAGCGGCTCAACTGGATCCGATCGATGCACTCAGGCATGAGTGAGTAAAAGAGTAGAAGAGTAGATGAGTAAACGGGTGGAAGAGTATATGAGTATATATAAACAGCAACAAAATTTATCGGTAGTCTTATTCTGTATTTTGTTTTTAGCAGTTGGCTGCACCGGGCTTTTTGATGAAAGGCGGTACGAAACCATTGCCGTCCCTGAGGACAAAGTGTACAAGATAGAACCGTTGGTTTTGCAGTCGATGTCCAAAGGACTGAGCGATGCAAATGAAGTTGCCCCCCTGAAGGAGCCGCTCTCCGAGTTGTCATTAAAAATAGACGAATGCCGAGCCTTGGCCCTGGAGAATAATCTGGATTTGAAATCGCAATTATTCAACCCTATAATTGCCGAGGAAAATATCAGCGAAGCCGAGGCGTATTTCGAACCGCTGTTCTTTTCCAATTTTAGTTTTGCTAAAACCGACACTCCCACTTCGCTCACTCTGGATGCCTCCCAATCGGAGTATTTTTATAATAATCCTGGTTTGAGGATACCCCTGCGTACGGGAGGCGAGATTACGCTTTCCACGCCTTTTTCACGGGTGGAGACCGACAATGAATTTTCAACTCTAAATCCTTCTTACGAATCCGACCTTTCCCTTTCCATAAATCAGCCGCTGTTGCGGGGCGGGGGTGTAAGGCGGAACACACACGCGATTCGTGTTGCCCGTTACGGTTCGTGGATTGCCCAGGCGAGAACGAAGCTGGAGGTGATTCGGGTACTTGCCGCGGTGGATCGGGTGTATTGGCGGCTATACGCGGCCCGGCAGGAATTGCGGGTGCGAAAGCAGGAATACGATCTGGCGACGGCACAATTGGCAAGCGCACAGCGGATGGTTAGGGCCGGCCAGGCGGCAGAGATAGAAATCCTCCGCGCCGAAGATGCCGCAGCCCAGCGGTTCGAGGCGATCATCCTCGCTGAGAATGCCGCCCGTGACCGCGAACGAGACATGAAGCGGATACTGAATAAAAAAGGGCTGGGAATGGAAACTGCGACTATTATCATTTCGGCAACCGAACCCAACCCTGTCCACTATCAGTTGGATACAAAACGACTGATGGAATATGCACTACAGAATCGTATGGAACTGCTGGAACTGGAACTGCAAATCGCCTCTGATGAAAGTTTAATCGATTACGAATATAACGGTACTCTGCCTTTGCTTTCGGTCAATTATACCTATAATATCAACGGTCTGGGGCCTGAAGCGGATGATGCGTATGATTTAATGTTGCGGAATCGGTTTGCCGATCAGCGTGTTGGTCTGGTGCTCCAGATACCGATCGGTAACGAATCCGCCAAAAGCCGTTGGCGAAGGGCACTCTGGCAGCGGCGGCAGCGACTGGCAAGCAAAAGGCAACGCGAGGCGCTTATCAAACAGGAGGTGCTTAATACAGCCGATCAAATGGAGGCCAACTGGCAGCGGGTTGTGGCCAGTCGGAAAAGCACTTTTCTGGCAGAGCGGACCATGAAGGCGGAGCAGCGACAGTTTGAATTGGGTTTACAGATTTCCACCGAGGTGCTCGATGCCCAGGCGCGTTTTGCCAACGCGCAATCCGCTGAGATCAGGGCACTGACCGAATATCAGATTGCCCAGGTCGATCTGGCATACGCCACGGGCAGCCTGCTCGGCGCGGCACAGATATATTGGGAGGCGAATCCGGAAAAACTGTCCGGAGACTAATACTACAGTGTGACTTGATGCCATGCTTTTAAAAAGGGCCTTTTTCAACAAAGCTCTATAGTGGCAAACTATGTTAGCTCACGGTGGTAGCTGTGGGTAAAATCTTTTCTTCTGTCAGGGGCTATTTAATATCCGCGTGGTAACTTTGTAGTGATTTTACTGAGCCGTGTCCCATCTGCAGAGCGGCGATGCCCTTGACGGCCGCTCGGGCAGCCGCGAGGGTAGTGATATAGGGAATCTTGTATTTGATCGCTGTTTTTCGTATGTATGAATCATCATATTTGCTCAGCTTGCCGATCGGTGTGTTAATCACCAATTGGATTTTCTTATTCTTTATTTCATCGACAATGCCAGGTCGGCCTTCGTACATTTTCAGAATGACCTCACTCTTGACACCATGATCGCGGAAGTATTCGTATGTACCCTGGGTGGCCCTGATCTGGAAGCCAAGTTTTCCGAATCCACGCGCCACTTCCACCGCCTCCTGTTTGTCCTTATCTGTTATGGTAATCAGTACGGCTCCCTTATCGGGCAACTGTTGTTTGGCCGCCTCCTGAGCCTTGTAAAACGCCAGGCCGAAAGAGTCCGCCATGCCCAATACCTCGCCGGTAGATCGCATCTCCGGGCCCAACAGCGGATCAACTTCATGGAACATATTAAATGGGAAAACGGATTCCTTGACACCGAAATGCGAAAAATGTTTTTCCTTCAGGTTAAGATCAGACAGTTTCGCGCCTAACATAACTTGTGTGGCTATTCGTGCCATTTGGATTCCGCAAACCTTCGATACCAAAGGAACCGTTCGAGAGGCCCGTGGGTTGGCCTCAAGTATATAGACTTTATCTTTATATATGGCGTACTGGATATTCATTAATCCTACGACATTCAACTCAACGGCGATTTTTTTCGTATATTCGCGGATGGTTCTGATGTGTTTTTCCGGGATGCTTGTTGGTGGGATAACACATGCCGAGTCACCTGAATGAACGCCTGCCAGTTCGATATGTTCCATCACAGCGGGAACAAAAGCGTCGGTACCGTCTGAGATGGCGTCGGCCTCGGCTTCTATAGCGTTTTCGAGGAATTTGTCGATCAGGATCGGTCGCTCCGGAGTAACATCGACTGCGGCGGCCACGTATTCCCTGAGCATGTCCTCATCATGCACAACCTCCATACCTCGACCGCCCAGAACATAGGACGGCCGCACCATCAGCGGATAGCCGATGCGTTTGGCGATTTCCAGGGCCTCTTCCAGGCGGCTGGCCATTCCTGACTCGGTCTGGGGGATGCCAAGTTTTTGCATCATCTGCCGGAACTGGTCGCGGTCCTCAGCCAGGTCGATAGCCGCCGGCGATGTACCGAGGATCGGCACTTTTGCCTTTTCCAGTTCGCCGGCGATATTCAAAGGAGTTTGGCCGCCAAACTGGACAATAACACCCTGCGGTTTTTCCTTATGGTAAATACTTAACACATCTTCAACGGTCAAAGGCTCGAAGTACAGCTTGTCGGAGGTATCATAGTCGGTCGATACGGTTTCGGGATTGCAATTGACCATAATAGATTCATAGCCCGCGTCGCGCAGCGTAAAGGCCGCGTGAACGCAGCAGTAATCGAATTCGATACCCTGGCCGATACGGTTCGGGCCGCCGCCGAGAACCATAATTTTCTTTCGAGAACTGACTTCAACTTTATCGGAGGCATTATAAGTGGAATAATAATAAGCGGCGTCTTCCACTCCGCTGACGGGCACAGGATGCCAGGCCTCAGTCATTTCCAGTTTCAGCCGCTGTTGCCGAATCTTGCTTTCCTCGACATCCAGCAGTTTGGCGAGATATTTATCGGCGAAGCCGTCTTTTTTTGCCTGAATCAACAGGTCATCGGGAATATTATGGCCCTTACAAGCCAGAATCTTTTCATCAAGTTCCACCAGTTCTTTCATTTGTTCGATGAACCAGGCCTTGATATGTGTCCTTTTGTTCAACTCATCTATCGAAGCTCCCTTCCGCAGGGCTTCATACATTATGAACTGCCGTTCGCTGGTGGCGGTTGAGACGAGTTGAAGAAGCTCATCAAGAGGTTTTTCGTTGAAGTCTTTGGCAAAGCCAAGCCCATGTCGGCCGTTCTCAAGCGAACGGATTGCTTTCTGGAAAGCCTCTTTGTAATTTTTTCCGATACTCATTACTTCGCCGACCGCCCGCATCTGAGTACCCAGTTCATCTTTGGAACCCTTGAATTTTTCAAACGCCCATCTGGCAAACTTAACAACCACATAATCACCATACGGTTCATATTTTTCGAGAGTGCCCTTTCGCCAGTAGGGGATTTCATCGAGTGTAAGGCCCCCGGCAAGCATTGCCGAGACAAGGGCGATGGGGAACCCGGTGGCTTTATTGGCCAGAGCGGAAGAACGTGATGTACGGGGATTTATTTCAATCACAACAACCCGGCCGGTTTTGGGATCGTGGGCAAACTGTACATTGGTACCGCCTATAACTTCGATTGCCTCTACGATGTCATAAGAATATTTTTGCAGTCGCTTTTGTAATTCGGGTTCGATTGTCAACATCGGGGCTGTGCAGTAAGAGTCGCCGGTATGAACACCCATAGCATCAACATTTTCGATAAAGCAGACTGTAATCATCTGATTTTTGGCGTCACGGACCACTTCCAGTTCCAGTTCCTCCCAGCCCAGCACCGATTCCTCCACCAGTACCTGGCCAATCATACTGGCCGAAAGACCACGGTTGGTTACTGTCCGCAGTTCTTCAATGTTGTACACCAGTCCGCCACCGGTACCGCCCATCGTATATGCCGGCCGAATAACCACCGGATAGCCCAGGTCCTTTGCGATCCCCTCAGCTTCCTCGACGCTGAATGCGGGGCTGCTGTGTGGCATTTCGATTCCCAGCCGATTCATGGTCTCCTTGAACGCGATCCGGTCCTCGCCGCGTTCGATGGCGTCCACATTAACACCTATCACCTCAACACCATATTTTTCCAGCACGCCTGTACGAGCCAACTCCAAAGAAAGATTAAGAGCGGTTTGGCCCCCAAGATTCGGCAGCAGCGCCTCCGGCCGTTCGGCCTTGATGATTTCCTCTATCGTTGATATATTCAGCGGCTCAATATAGGTTACATCCGCCATCCCCGGATCAGTCATAATCGTCGCCGGGTTGGAATTTACCAGTATGATTTGATATCCTAATTTGCGCAGCGCCTTACACGCCTGAGTGCCGGAATAATCGAATTCACAGGCCTGCCCAATCACAATCGGGCCGCTGCCTATAATCATAACTTTTTTAATGTCATCACGTTTTGGCATTGGTTGGTTCCTTTAACGCTCCTGGGAAAACTAAGAGTGTCTGACCTACTTTAATTCCCTAAATTGTGTTTATATACACTACTTTGCCAGTTTATTCAGCAGGCCGCCGGCCTCGATTATGTCCAAGGCGAAATCCGGCAGAGGTGTGAACCCGTATGTTTCGCCCTTGGTCAAATTGGTTATTTTACCATTTTTGGAGTCGATGTCCAGTTCATCGCCGTTGTTGATTTTTTCGGTGATACCCGGTGCCTCCACTACCAAAAAGCCGCAGTTTATGGCGTTTCGATAGAAGATACGAGCGAAAGAGTCAGCCAATACCGCCGCCACCCCGGCACCACGCAGCGACCATACGGCATGCTCCCGGCTCGAACCGCAGCCGAAATCAGACCCAGCCACTATAAAATCACCCGGCGATACCTTCCGGACAAATTCCTCGTCCAGGTCTTCCATGCAGTGCTTTGCGAGTTCCGCCTCGTCGTCCGTATTCAGGAACCGGGCCGGTATAATCTCGTCCGTATTGATATTGTCTTTTTTATATACGTGCGCCTTACCCATAATCAAATTTTCTCCAAGGCCTGTTTCAGGTCTGCGATTAAGGTTTCCGTTTTTTCTATACCCGCCGAAAGCCGGACCGTATTCTTCTTAACGCCGAAACTCGTACGCCGCTCTTCCGGCATATATAACATAGTAGTCAGATATGGGATACAGATAAGCGTCTCTGTCGCTCCCAGACTGACCGCGTGAATAACAACTTTCAGGTTGTGGATAAATTTTTTGGCGTCTTCCTGGTTATCCTTTATGTCGAAGGCCAACACTCCGCCGAACCCGTCGGTCATCTGTCGGCAGGCGATTTCATAGCCGGGATCGGTTTTGAGGCCCGGATAGCATATTCGGCTGATATTAGGATGATCGACCAGAAACTCAGCCATAGCCTGGGCGTTGGCCGACATTTTTTCCGCTCTCAGTTCGAAGGTTTTCAGGCCACGTTCCAGCAGTGAAGCAGAATAAGCATCGAGCGTAGTACCGATTGCCTGTCGCGTGAACCATAAGCTGTCATAATGTTCTTTGGAACCGGCGATGGCACCGGCCATCAGGTCATTGTGTCCGCCCAGGCCTTTGGTAGCACTGTGCACAACCAGATCAGCACCCAACGACAGGGGCTTTTGGTGATACGGAGTGGCAAAGGTATTATCCACTATAAGCATTGCGCCAACCTTGTCGGCTATCTTGCGTAAAGCGGCAATATCAACAATCTTGCACATTGGATTACTGGGCGTCTCGAGGAAAATCATTTTTGTATTGCTTTTAATATAACTTTCAATTTCATCGCTTTTCCGGGCATCCAGCCAGGTTATCTCCACGCCCAGCCTTTCCAGGATAAGCGACACCTTATAATGGGCGCCATAGATGTCATGAAAGAGAATCAGGTGGTCGCCCGCGCTCAGATAAGTCAGATAAACCATCGTACACGCGGCCATACCGGTAGTACAGACAACACAGTCAGTGGCCTCTTCCATAGCGGCTATTTCTTTCTCTACCGCCCGTACCGTCGGGTTATCGTCTCGGTGGTAAGTATAGCCGTC
>DAOWIP010000108.1 GCA_030640865.1 Sedimentisphaerales bacterium
CCAGTTGCGACCGGTTACCGCTCCGGTGGCATAACAGTTGTTGATTGTGCCGTATTCATTATGTCCGCACAGACCGCCGAGAGCGTAAGAAGAATCCCTGCCGGTTACTGAGCTGGTGGCATAGCAGTTGGTAATTGTGCCATAGGAATTATATCCGCACAGACCGCCGAGATAGCTCCTGCCGGTTACCGCTCCGGCGGCATAGCAGTCGGTGATTGTGCCATAGGAATTGTATCCGCACAGGCCGCCGAGATACCAGGACCCGTCCCCACCGGTAATGTCAACGTTTTCCAGGCCGAGGTTTTTGACCTCTGCACCGGAACCTTCAATTTCACCGAACAGGCCAAGATAATCATCGCCTGCGCCCACGGTATCGATTGTCAGATTTCTGACAATATAGCCGTTACCGTCGAAGATACCTGCGAACGGTGTGCCATCGAAATTATCACTTGTATCAGGCGTATCCGGCGCAATAACAGCGGTGGTATATGGTGGCTTGCCCGCCAGATCGATATCACACACCAGTTTCGTATAGACGCCGCTGGTCCAGTAAGTAGCCGCATTTGCCGGATCGGCAAACACATCAAAATCCGTCAGGTCTTCTATCAGATACGCGGTTGACTCAGACAACCCATCGCCGGGCAAATTACCACCGGCTCCATAGCTGACACCAACCATAGAAATCGCCAACATCAGGCTTACCACCAAATTCTCTCGAGTACACATAACTAACGATCTTTCCAGTAAAGTTTTCATCCTCTTCCTCCATCTTTTCTTTCGTCCGGTGCCACCTCTCCGCCGAAGACGAACTTGTCCGCCGAAGGCGGAGCGGTGCTCTTCTTTTCTTCTTTGCGCCTTTGCGTGAGATATTTTATCCGTTAAGTAGGGTGCGATACATCGCACCATTTGTTTTATATTCTTCTCTTCTCTTTCTTCTTTCTTCTGAATTCTGAATTCTGAATTCTCTCTTCTGTCTTTCTCTCAACTCTCCACTCTCAAATATTCTATCATAAGAGACTCGAAAAGCAAAGAGGGATTTACGTTTGCCTGGAGAAGTCCTTCGGTATGGGCAGTGGCGCGGACAGCTTTGGCGCAGGCCCACGGAGAATACTTTTGTGCAATTTGAGCAATCTGACGGGCGGACTCGGGATTCACCGATTGAGGTTTTCCCTGTTCTTGTTGCCCGTGAAAGCGCAGTGCTTCACTGAACGCGTGCGAGAGCATCTGTAGAAAATACGTTTGTCCCAATCGTGTCGGGCTGGTGAGTGGTTGACCGCTTTCGCGAGATCGGCCGCCTTTCTTTTTGGTTGGGCCTGGTTTTTTTGTATCGTCGGTCGATGGTTCTTGTCGTTGTTTTTGGTATGAGCGGGCGAATTCCTTAGCCTGATCGACTATCCAGGCAGCAACGTCCAAGGCCGAATAATAATTCAAACCGGCCAATTGCCTGATTAGTTGGCATTTTTTTTCATATAGGTTCAATTGTGCCAGTTCCAGGGCCGGCCCTAATCGGCCGTTACAAAAATCGGCCCAATATCGCACCTGTTCCGCGGGCACACCCGTCGCGGTGAGCCTTTTATGGATAAAGGTGTATGGTAGCGGACCGAAACGTACCGATTGGCAACGCGACTGTACTGTTGGCAAAAATCTTTCCGGTCGAGAGGTGATCAGTATCAGGAAGGTTCCCGGCGGCGGTTCTTCGAGTGTCTTCAGCAGCGCATTTTGAGACGCCTGGCTCATAGTTTCTGATTCTTCAATTATAAAAATTCTTGCTCTGCCGCGGGTCGGCACTATCCCGGCCGGTTTGATAACAAATTCACGAATGACGTCTATAGGCAGATTGATAAGTTGCCGGGCTCGCTTCAGGCTGGTGAACCGCGCTAAATCACGGTTGATGATATGCAGATCAGGATGGGTACCGGCTTCGACCATTCGGCAATCGCGGCACTGATCGCAGCAATCGTCGATTTCATCCAGGTTATGGTCTGCGGCTCCCGCATCTTTCATTGTTGTCAATGGCCGGCGTACCGGCTTTGGGCATAGCAGCAGTTTGGCCCACTGACGGGCCAGCAGGGATTTGCCGACTCCTTCCGGCCCATAAAAAATATAGCTGTGCGGAACCCGCCGTCCGCGCAGTGCCCGCTGCAAACGCAAAACCGCGCTTTGCTGTCCCTGACAATCAAGAATGGACATATCGTTCAATTACCTCGCAGATA
>DAOWIP010000517.1 GCA_030640865.1 Sedimentisphaerales bacterium
AAAACGGGTGATCCGCTCAACGTGAGGCAGGGGGGGATAAAAGATGTGTCCTGTCGCGGCAAGCCTATTTCCTCTCCGACCGCGGGAGCTATACTCAACAAAGGCATAACCTCCATATCGGAACGATCATCGCCGTCCAGAAGGAGCCTGGCGTTAATATGACGAACAAGTATAGTCTGAGGGTTTTCGCCGGTATTCTCATCCGGCCGTTCGACCTCGGCCACCTGGTATATGCATTTGGTTCGAGTGTCGGCTTCACCGCCAGGCTCAATGGTGTTGGCTCTGTTGGGATACCAGAGTGGCACGCCGATACTGATGGTAAAAGGGCCTCGTGCGGCGGCGAACGCCTCCTTGATGTCCAATGCCGGCAGATGGGTGTTCTCCGGTACGCTGATAACGAGGCCGCCGGGCATAATCAACCGTAATCTGTCAAAACTGACCCGCATGTTTTCCAACTCGTCGCTGGAAATCCCGGCCTCTACCAGGCCGTAGCTGTAGCCCTGGGTCAACCTCCGTTCGAGTACAAAGCGGTCGTGAACGTGCCGCTGCAGGAACTGTAAATGATGAGGCTGAAGAAATAAGCCTTCATGCCAATGAACTTGCGCTATCTCTGCCATTAAGCTTACCGTCCTCTCATTAAGGTCTCGGCGAAATGTGTTATCTGATCCATAAACTCTCTCTCAATTGATGTATCATTCATCGATCTGGCTAACTCGATATATTTTTCCCAGCATTTCACTTCACGCGATACCCAGATTTTTCTTTTTTCAATGTCAACCAATGCTTCGATCTGTGAAGGCGAGAATTTTGACATATAATATCGGGAAAATTGACTGCCCGTCTGTCCGAAGGCGGAGATAATACCCGCAATCAGGAAACGCAGATGTTCCAATATTTCCCGGCATTCACTCAATTCCCCTTTATCCTGTAGGTATTTGAGAAGGCTTTCCTTGAAATCACCTGATGCGTGAACGGATGACCGCGGTGCGACTTTTCGCCATGTACTCCAAACTAACGGGTCAAGTTTGACGGCAAAGTCGAACAGCAGCGCCACCGTTTCCACAAACCGTTCCGGATCGACGGCGGCGGTGTCCACACCTGGCATCATCTTCTGCATCCGTTGATAACATTGGTCGGACCAGCCGTGGTCTGTGGATGGCAGCAGGCCGGTTTGCTTCAGTTTGACTGCCAATGACTGCCTTTTGTCGTCTGATAATGAGGAGGCGATGGCGGTTAATTTTTCTATAAGGAAATCCGGATCGTTCAGGTCTTCGTACATGTCCGGGGCCGCGATGGTTTCTTTTTGGCCAACCTGTCCGGTACGGCCAGCGTCCCAATTGGGAAATCTGTCCCTCAACTCCTCCAGAAACACCTGCCGTTGTTCGGGCACAATTTCAGCCAAGGCTCGCTTGATCACCTCGGAGAGCTGTTCCTGCCGAACCTGATCGCTTTCATCAGCGAGGTCCACCTGCAACATACGCAGCCGATTCACTGTGGCCGCGACATCCCTTGATTTATTACTTTGCTCAGACACAGTTCACAAGTTCCGTTCTTATATGAAGTTGTTGACCAATTTTACGAAAACCTACTTTAACAGATTATAGAGGTATGTTTTTGGAATCTCAAGCATATATTTGATGCAACCGCCAAAAGTCCGAAAAACGCCGCAAAAACCGACTATCTGCCCGTGCGGCAGCACTGCCAACGCTCCAAAATCGGGGGGGGCAAAATACTTTTGACGCTGGCGTCTATTTTATCCGCAATCTCCCGCACAAGCCGGGGGCTTTGTACCGCAGGCGTCTCGCCTGCAAAGGTCAAAGATGCAGCCGAGACGGCTGCGTTACATTCAAAATACAAATTCCTATACCATCGAGTTATAGGGCTTTATTAATGTTACAATGTAGCAATTATAACAGTCCGGCAGGTTTTTGATGAACAAAATAATGTAATTTCAACCATTTATTCGGCAAGGTTATTTGCTGCGCCGGACGCCATATCTTACATTTCATTTGGAATTCAGAAAACATTTACACATTATCAGGAGGTAGTTGTTATGAATACCACAAACAGAGTTTTTGTCAGATTGGTGTTAGCTCTCGGTATATTATTGATCGTTGGCACAGGTTGTTCCACTACATCCATAGTAAGGCCGACTTCCACATCTAGCGCGATGAGCAGTCCCGGCAATCACACAACCGATGCCTGCTCACCGATTGACCAGCCGGCTCCGGTAAAAAAAGTCTATACGTTGCCGGCATGTTCTCTGGCCGCGGGCGATTCCCTCGGTATGAGACTGATCGCCAACCATCCGGTTATGGTGGCACAGCGGAGAGAAGCATTCAATCTGGCCCACAACAAAACGATTGCCAGTTATTAACCGGAGTACAACAGGTGCTGATAAAAGAAACCTCCGCTTAATAGCGCGGGCTGGTAAAAAACCCGAAACCCCCGATTTCACATCGGGGGTTTTTTATTCATTAGTCGATAAGATAAGATTTTCTCAGAAGAGTTGACAGTTCCTCGGAAAGCTTCTTATGCGGCGAACTAAAGGCCAACCGGAAACCGACATCTGAATACAGTTCCTTCGGCTTGCCGGCTTTATACGGCACCTTATATGGTGTGGTTTTTATCAATACCGGCGATGTTAAGCCCGAGCCGCCAATAACATAATAATCCCCACGTGTCAGAAAACTTTTTACCTCGTCAGCGTTCGTAAAAGGGGAATCGATTTTTTTATCGAGGCTTTTGGCGTCTTCGCAGACAAATTCCGCC
>DAOWIP010000447.1 GCA_030640865.1 Sedimentisphaerales bacterium
AGTAAATCAGATAGTACGCCCCGGGTTTGCAGAAAACATAATTGCCCGGCGATACATCGGGCGCCGGTACCATCTGCTCGTCGGCAACCTGCTCCATAACACCACGCAGAAACGCAAGGTAATACGGCTTCCCAGTGTCGCTGGCAAAGTGATGTTTATTCGCCTGCGCAAGCGGCGACTCACACCGATCCAATTGTTCTGCCGGCTCCGCTGCGATTAGGTTAATCATCACAGACAGCCATCCCGCTGTTAATAAATATAGTGTCTTATTCCACATTGTATTTATCTCCGTTTATGCCCTCACTAATCTTTTCCACATTCCGATTTTTTACAGATTAAACATCCGGAACACTCGGTCCGATCCTCATATTCAATAATACTTTTAATCAAATGACCTGCCTCGTTGGGGCCATATTCTCGCGCCACAGTATAAACATTGTTTATCAGCCGATGCAACAGCTTATCGACAATACGATTGACCGCCGCCTCCATCTTTTGCTTCTGCATGGTCGTGATATTAGTTTCGCCGGCCAGGAAACTCTCAAATTCCGCTCTGCTCAACTGGTGGAATCTTTTGCGTAGTTTTCCGATCAGCGGCCCGATGTCCATAACTCCGAACCAGTCCATAAAGCCGACGACATTATCGGCAATAATCTCTTTTGCCTGTCCGACATCCTCCTGCCGAGCCTCGATGTTCTCCTGGATTACGTCCGCGAGGTCATCAACGCTATATAAATGGACACCCTCAAGTTCATTAACGGCTGGGTCGAAGTTCCGCGGAACAGCAATATCAATAATCAGCAGCGCCCCTCCCCGCCGACCGGTAAAACAGGACTGCTCAAAAAGATATTCCTTTGTCTGGACCGCCGCAACTACAATATCAACCTGTAACAGGCTGTTTTGTAATTGCTCCCATTCCCCGGCAGCTATATTATACTTTTCGGCCATTGCCCCGGCCCGGCGAAACGTGCGATTGAAAACAGTAATATTTTTACAGCCAACCTCCAGCAGATGCCGCACCAGCAGTTCGCCCATCTCGCCCGCACCGATTACGGCCACATGTGCCGCGGCAATATCCTCGAACAGTTGTTTCGCCAACCCTATCGCCACTCCCGCCACACTCACCCGCCGTTGAGCGATAGAAGTCAGAGTATAAACCTCCTTGCTAGTGGCAAACGCACAATGGAACAGCCGATTAAGTACCTTGCCTGTGCATTTTGCCTTTACCGCCAGCCGATAGCTCTCTTTTACCTGTGCTACGATCTGCGACTCGCCTACCACCAGGCTGTCCAGACTCGTCGCTACCGTCAACAGATGCCTGGCCGCCTCTTCATTGTCATGGACATACAAAAAGCTCTTAAAGGTTTCCGTTTCCACTTCACGAATATCGCTGATAACCCTCACCAGCTTGTCGGTGTCGGGAATAGTGTCCCGCCGCGCAGCGAGATAAATCTCCGTCCGGTTACACGTGGAAAGCAACGCAAACTCGGCTTCGGGAAACTTCTCTTTCAACTGTATAAGAGTTTCGCTTGCCTGCGCACCGCTAAAGGTGAGCTTCTCCCGCACCGATATCGGCGATGTCTTATGATTCAGTCCTATTACTCTTATTTTCACTTTGTTCTACCAATTATAAATCCGGTTTTAAGTCGCGTAATTGTGAAGCCCCCCGAACAACTTCGACAGGTTCACCCACAACAGCGTTATCATTATCGCCGTCATTCCCGCCATAGCCCATACACTATTGAGCCGTGCGTATCTCCTGCCGTACATATAACGGAAATGAAAATACGTAAGGTACACCAGCCAGGAAGCCAGCGACCATAATTCCTTCGGGTCCCAACCCCAGTAATCGCCCCACGCCAGGTGCCCCCACCAGCTACCGAGGATAAGCCCTAATGTCATTAGCGGAAACCCCAGGCAAATCATACGATACGTAGCCTGTTCATAATCAACCAGATGCGTACCCTTCGGTCCCGCCGGGCAGCTCAACTGACACACCGCCTGTACCGTTGCCTTGGCCATAACCACATAGGAAATTACATATACAGCCACATGCGGCGCGAACAGAAAACATTGCAGCGCCGGCGGCAACTGCTGTGGCGCTGCGTCAAAGACAAAACCCGCCGGAAACAGTAATGCAATTCCAATCAGCATGTCAGCCGGCTCCACCCC
>DAOWIP010000344.1 GCA_030640865.1 Sedimentisphaerales bacterium
AAAGTTTTGCTGGATGGTTGGGAAAAACAAGTAAAACATAAACGATAGCTTTTGTACGGACGGGTAACAATGCACATGAAAAAATATAGTATGTAAATGTAGTCTTATTTTTCTGAAAAGGATAATTATGAAAAAACAAGAAGTGATTCTGAAAATTGTGGCTGTGTCAACTCTGGCGGTGTTGCAGGGATGTGTCGCCATTATGGCGGGGGGAGCGGCGGCGGCAGGGACCATAGCCTATGTCAGAGGCGATCTGGAAAGTATTATGGAAGAGGACATCACCTCTATCTATGAGTCCTCCAAGCAGGCCCTGACAGACCTTGAAATTGAGATTGTCGGCACAGATAAGGACCTGCTCTCGGCTGTGGTCAACGGGAAAGGGGCGGAAGATAAAAAGATTATAATCAAAATGAAACGGATCGAACAAGGCCGACTGGTTAAACTCACGATCAGGGTCGGGACATTCGGCGATAAAACCCTCTCACATATTATCTATAATAAAATCCACAAGAACCTGGAGAAATACGCGACTAAAAAGTAGAAAACAGCCGGTAAGAACCCCCCGCTTTTACATCGGGGGCTGGTAAGAATAGCCCCGCTTGACAACAGGGGCTGGTTAAGTTTTTCGGTCGCAAAATGACACTTTGTTATTTGTCAAACTCGGTGATGAGTTTATAAAGCTGCTCGGCAGTCGAACATTCATCAATTCGGGAGCGAGTCGGAAGGTCGGTCATCAGACGAGAAATTCCGGCCAAGGCCTGGATGTGAGGGCCGGTCTGGTCCGGCGGTGAAATCAGCAGAAAAATAATATCGACCGGCTTTTTGTCGATACTTTCAAAATCAATCGGCTCAGAAGTCTTGCCCATCGCCATTACAAGATTGTCAACCGCGGAGCTTTTACCGTGCGGAATTGCAAAGCCCTGACCCACACCGGTACTGCGCACCGATTCACGCTGCATTACAGCCCTGAGAGCAGTATCGTAATCATTGAGCCGACCCTCCTGATCAAGCAGGTCGATCAATTCTGTAACAGCCCGGCACTTCTCAAGAGCCTTCAGGGGCACTTTTACGCATTTAATATCAAGAATATCCGCAAGTCGCATTTTATTGCCTTATCGCCTTTTCCAAATACGCGCATCGGCTGTCTTGTGTCAGCCTGCCGGCAAATAATAAAACACTCATTCTAACGGGAAAAACCGTTTCATCAATGGTAAATATACTTGTAATGGAAGGTTTTTATGAATAAAATGTTTAACCGTTTGTGAATTAGAACATCGCGTGGGGTAAGCCCCCACCCTACAAGACTTGGTAAGCGACCATGCTTAAGCTTGCTTATGCTTTGCATAAGCTACGCGTAAAGCATGCCACCTGACCGGTTACAAAAAAATGGTGCGATACATCGCACCCTACTATTTTTAATCATAGGAGATTAACATGACAGATATGGCAAGCCCGGAAGTGGCTGAACTCGAAGAACTATGCGTCCAGACAATACGTTTCCTGTCGATAGAAGGAGTCCAGGCGGCGAAGTCCGGTCATCCCGGTATGCCGATGGGTATGGCCTCGGCGGCATATACGCTCTGGAGCCGATTCCTGCGGCATAATCCGAAAAACCCCAAATGGCACAACCGTGACCGTTTTGTGCTGTCAGCCGGTCATGGCAGTATGCTGCTCTATTCACTACTCCATTTGACTGGTTATGATCTCAGTCTGGATGAACTAAAAAACTTTCGCCAAATGGGCAGCAAGACACCCGGACATCCCGAATACGGCGTAACACCGGGAGTGGAAGTAACGACCGGTCCGCTCGGTCAGGGACTGGCCAACGCGGTTGGGATGGCCATAGCCCAAAAACACCTCGCGGCTAAATTCAACCGAGACGGCTTTGATCTGTTTGACTACAATATTTATGCGCTATCAGGTGACGGCTGTCTTCAGGAAGGTATTAGTTCAGAGGCATGCTCACTGGCCGGCCATCTCGGACTGGATAATCTGATCCTTATCTATGACGATAACCATATAACCATCGACGGCAATACGAAACTGTCGTTCACAGAAGATCGGGCTAAACGATTCGAGGCCTATAACTGGCATGTTCAGGTTATCGAAGGCGATGGAAATGATCGAGAGGCCATTGCCGAGGCACTGGAAAAAGCCAAGGCCGAAAAAAACAGACCCAGCATAATTCAACTGCGCAGCCGGATTGGGTTCGGCAGTCCAAACTTCGAAGGATCACATAAAGTACACGGCGCACCTGTGGGCGACGATGAGATTAAACTAATGAAAAAGAATTTCGGCTGGGACCCGGAACAGTCGTTTTATGTGCCGCCGGAAGTTAAAGAACATACGAACAAGGCAATAGCAACCGGCCAGGAACTGGAGGACCAATGGAACCGGCTGTTCGAGGAATATGCCGTGAAGTTCCCGGAGCTTGCCGAGAAGATTCGGCTGGCAGAAACGGGAAAAACGCCGGTAAATATCGACGATCTGCTGCCCGAATTCGAGGCTGGCGCATCGATAGCAACCCGCAAGGCATCCGGCGAAACGCTTAACAGCTTGATGGGCGACATAGATATGGTAATGGGCGGCAGCGCCGACCTTACACCGTCGAACAATACGATGTTCGTCAACGCAACCGATTTTCAGAAAGACAACCCAGCAGGAAGATACATCAGATTCGGCGTAAGGGAACACGCTATGGGCGCGATTATGAACGGTATTGCCGTTAGTAATCTGCTCAAAGCCTATGGCGGTACGTTCCTGGTCTTCAGCGACTATATGCGCGGGGCGATTCGTGTGGCCGCCATTTCCAAACACAACACCATATTCGTATTCACCCACGACAGTATAGGCGTTGGAGAAGACGGGCCGACGCACCAGCCGGTAGAACAAATTGCCGCGCTGCGGACCATACCCGGCCTGACCGTTATCCGGCCGGCAGACGCCAACGAAACCGCGCAGGCATGGAAATACGCGCTAACGAATAATAACGGGCCGGTCGCACTGCTGTTCACCCGCCAGGGACTGCCGGTGTTAGACCAGAATAAATACCCGTCAGCAACAAACCTTGAAAAAGGCGCCTATACACTACTAAAAGTTGCCGACGGCAAGCCGGATGTGCTGCTTTTGGCAACGGGATCAGAAGTGTCTATCGCAATGGCGGCAGCGGCAAAACTCGCGGAAAACGGGACAAAAGCTCAAGTCGTGAGTATGCCGAGTTGGGAATTGTTCGAAAAGCAGGATCAGGCCTATAAAGACAGTGTCCTGCCGCCGACAGTTACCGCGAGAATCGGGATCGAAGCGGGCGTTGAGCAGGGTTGGTATAAATGGATCGGCGATAAAGGGACATTCATCGGGATGTCGTCGTTCGGTACTTCGGCACCCGCCGCACAATGTTTTGAACATTTCGGCATAACAGTCGAGGAAGTTGTGAAGAGAGTGGAGGGTGGTGAGTTGTGAGTTGTGAGAAGAGGGAAGAGAACATAGAAAGAGTTGAACGTCCAACATTCAACGCTCAACGTCCAACGTCGAATTGAAGAAATATCGAATACAGAAAGAGAAGAATCCCGATTTGTCGGGAAACATTCAACATCGAACATTGAATAAACAAAACAAAGGGATATAAAAAAGTACCGCATCTTTAAGTTCGTAAATTGGCAAAGGTGTAATTATGTGGCGTAAGTTGAGGAAAATAGTGCTTTGGGAATATACAGAAAAGACGGTAGACAGTACGCTTCTGCACCATCACCGGATTGGACGGAGTATTGTCTATCCATGTATCTTCGCAAGCGTGGGAATGGCATCGACTATTTTCCAAGCTGTAGCATTTGGTTTATCTTCAGGAACATCTATCCCAACATATACACTCAATCCAGGTGAAACTACAAAGTCAGGCGGTGTAACTTATGTCACCACGTAATATAA
>DAOWIP010000501.1 GCA_030640865.1 Sedimentisphaerales bacterium
ACTTAGCCGATATGTCAAGTGGTAACTGGAATTCACTCAACCACCGGTCAATTAATACAATTTCGTTGGGTTCCTCATACCGAGGTACAAGAACACCTCTCTGAAATACAGAAAGGTGCCACCCAACTAATACAATCAATCCCAAATGGCGGGCACGGCCCGCCCTACAAGACTATTTTCAGTCGTCCCTGCGGGACTTAGGGACTTGCGTATCGGCAGGATTGTCGTTGACATGGCACAAAAATATATTATAATTATGCGTCCGATGCTTGATTGGTTTATACAATATAGGCAGTTATAGCGAAAATGGCGGGGCACGAAAGCCGCCGACAGCCATCGGAATCGCTATAAGTCCTTGCTGTGCAAGAAGTAAGCTGTTTTTGCAGGATGTCTGCCGACAGGATAATTTAACTTTTGTACCATTTGAATGAGTATTAAATAGTTTTTTTACTGTTAATTCAGTTTGAATTGTGGTATTTCTGATAGGTGAGTTTTGCAAAAAAGGCCGATAAAAGTAAAAATATTCGAAGGAAGCCTAAAGATGGATTGGAAAGGTAATCGTGTCAGCGCTTAGTCCTAATGGTTTGGGACTTTTGAGCGAAGGCCGCTTGGATAAGTGGCGCGGCGCCCCACGAGGCAGCCCGAAGGCCATGCTCGAGAATTTGGCAAAAGGCCCTGGTGCGGGGTTCGGTTAGGACGATTCTAACCGGCCCAGGCAAGGGCAAAAGCGGTTCCGAGCAAAAAGGCAGTCAGGCTGGCTGAGAAAGTTGCTCGGAGCAACATCAAAGTGGGTTACCTCGAAAGGTCCCGCTTTTTTTTATTTTATACGCTAAGGTAGAACAACAATGAATCCTGAGTTACTCAGAAATGTTGACAATATAGCCCGTGAGAAGAATATCGATCGCGAAAGCATTCTGTGCGATCTGGAGGCGGCAATGGAGTCCGCAACACGAAAGCACTTCGGGTCGGACAAAGAGGTGGAGGTTCGTATCGACCGTGAAACCGGAGAAGTGCTGGCAATGCTGGACGGCGAACAAATCGATATCAGAAAACTGGGACGGATACCAGCACAAACAGCCAAACAGGTTATGATCCAGAAACTCCGTGAGGACGAACGTGGAAGCATATACGCTGAGTATCAGGAACGAGTGGGCGAAGTGGTGGCCGGGACGATCGGCCGACACGAAGGAGGAACCACAATAGTCAATCTGGGCCGGGCTGAGGCCATACTGCCCCGCAGTGAACAGATTCCCGGCGAAACGCCCCATACCGGAGAACGACTCCGTGCGATGATCTACGAAGTTAAGGAAATGCCGAATCATATAAAAATCATTCTCTCCCGCAGCCACCCGGATTTTATTCGCCGACTGTTCGAACAGGAAGTTCCGGAAGTAGCCGATAAGGTTATAGAAATCAAGGAGATGGCGCGAGAAGCAGGCTATCGCAGTAAAGTGGCGGTAACAAGCACAGACGATAAAGTCGATGCGGTGGGAGCGTGCGTAGGCGTGCGAGGCAGCCGGATTAAAAATATTGTCGATGAACTCGGCGGCGAAAAGATAGACATCGTCCGCTGGAATGAATCCTCACAAATATTCATCGGCAATGCCCTGCGTCCATCAGAAATACGCGAGATCGCTCTGTGCTTCGAGCTTAACCGTGCGACCGTGGTAGTAAGCGAAGACCAACTATCGCTGGCCATAGGCAAACGCGGCCAGAATGTACGGCTGGCGGCCCGGCTGACTAACTGGGATATCGACATCCTGACACCAACCGAGCACACCAATGGAATCGAAACACTAATTAAGACATTGCGGAGCGTGGAAAGTGTTGACGATACACTTATCGATAAGGTTATGGCGCTGGGAGCGGTATCAGTACTGGACCTTGAAGAGATAGGAGCCGAACCACTGGTTCAGTCGTTAGAGATAGAAGAGGAATTGGCAGTCAAGATGATCAAGGCGGCTGGTATGGAGGCTCGCCGGCTGGCAGAAAGCAAGAAGGCCGGCACGGCCGCCCAGGAAGTGTTGGCCCAGGAAGCTGAAAATAAAAAACCAGCGGGTCCGACGGAGATTATGTCCGGCGAAAAGGAATCAGGATTGTCATCTCTGTTATCCTCCGAACCGATAGACGTCGAGGCGTCCTCGGCAGAATCTTCCGATTCGTTGCCCGTACCAGATCAAACAGAATCGGAAAAAGAAACGCCGGAAACGTCCGACGATGAAAATGCGAGTACAAAAATTAATTAGTTATAACTGGAGTTTTACAAAATGGCGATCAGGCATTATTTTTTTGAGAATATATAAGTTAAACCATATTTTCCAAGAAGACAATAAGTTGACTAATATGGTTACGTGATTAGTAAAGAAATTTCCAAAGCCAAATTTCTTTACTAATGTATGCCTAACCCCCATTTTGCAAAAGTCTTGTTATAAGAAACAGGAAATAATAATTTAATCCGGAGTCCATTGAGTGGCCAAACGAATTTTTCAACTGGCAAAAGAATTGCAAGTCAAAAGCACCGCGATCGTGGAAAAGTGCCAGGCCGAAGGTATAAGTATTAAGAACCATATGAGTACTCTTTCGGCCGGTCTGGAAGCGACCATCCGAGAATGGTTCACCAGCGGCGATAACGCTATGACGATCGAAACGACGGCGCCGGTGGATTTGGATAAGGTTAAGAGTAAGAAGCCTCGGTCGCGGAGGAAAAAAGTAAAAGCCGATGATGAGCAGGAATCGGTTACGGCGGTTGGCGTAGCGGTGGCGGCAGAGGAGTCTGTGGAAACCGAGAGCGAGGAAGAAGCCGCAGCCACAATCGAAGCTCAAGTGGTTACCGCGGGCAAAAAGGCCAAGAAAACACCCAGGCCCAAACGCAAAAGCCCCAAAGAAATTGAGTTGAAAGAAGGGGAAGACACTAAAACCGAAGCGGTAGCGGCAAGAGAAGAACCGGAACACAAAGCCCCCGCTATTATAGATACGATTACCCCAACTCCGCAGGTGAAGCCCAAGTCGCCTGTTCCTTTTGTGCCGGCACCGGCGGTACTTAAAGGTCCCAAAGTGTTGCGGGTCGTGCCGATGGAGATCATCCCCACACGCCCCCCTCCTCGTAAGCCTCGAAAAAGCACGGCAGCCGCGGCAGCGGATGTACCCACAACCAATATTCCTCGAGGCGGAGGCGCTACTACAAGCAGCCGGCGACGGCGCAAACAGCGTGGTGGTGAGGGAGAAGCCGGCGATAAAGATGTCAATCGCGCTAAACCGCGTACGCAGCGGCGACGAGCAAGCCGCAAATATGAGTCCGAATATGTTGCCCCCCATGAACGGGGAGACCAGGACCTGCTGGAAAGACAACAGCGGTTGGCCAAGGCGTCGGGTACTATGCTGCATCGTCGGGAACGACAACTGGCCCAAAAAGAAACAGCCGCCGGCACATCAGGCACCCTCGGACCACTCCAAATCGAAAAAGCCACTGTGAAGGAACCAATTACGGTCAAAGAACTCAGTGCCGCCATCGGTGTCCGAACCTCTGAAATTATCGCCAAACTGATGGAAATGGGAGTGATGGCAACCATTAACGAATTACTGGAAGCCGAGGCCGCAATGACTGTGGCAATGGATTTCGGGGTGGAATTGACAGTTGAAGAAATAACCCTGCTTTGGGATAAACTCCAAACAAATTTCGAACAGGAAACTACGCAGCGAACGCAGGTTTCCCGGCCTCCGATCGTGGCCTTCCTCGGCCATGTGGATCATGGCAAGACCTCGCTGTTAGATCACATTCGCAAAGCAAGTGTAACCAGCGGTGAAGCGGGCGGGATTACGCAACATATAGGCTCTTATCTTTACAACAACGGTAAACGACAAATAACGTTTTTAGATACACCGGGGCACAAAGCCTTTACTCAGATGCGCGCCCGTGGCGCCAACATTACAGATGTAGTAGTGCTGGTGGTGGCAGCCGACGACGGCGTTATGCCTCAAACCGAAGAAGCCATCAATCACGCGAAAGCAGCCGGGGTGCCTATTGTGGTGGCTCTGAACAAGATAGACCTCCCAAATATGGACATAAATCGTGTTCTGGGCCAACTATCAGAACATGAGTTGGTTCCCGCCGAATGGGGAGGCGATACGGAAGTCGTGCGAACCAGCGCCGCCAGCGGCGAAGGCATCGAAGACCTTCTCGATCACCTGGAATACATAGCGGAACTGAAACATTTAACCGCCGCTACAGACGGCCCGGCCACCGGCTGGGTAGTAG
>DAOWIP010000194.1 GCA_030640865.1 Sedimentisphaerales bacterium
ATCACGCCCGAAGGCGAATATATCGGATAAAGGACTGGCTTGGTAAGCCTGATCCCCTTTGCTATCGGCGGATTGGTGGGATCCGGCGCATACACATAACTGGTAAAGAGTTTGCCGCCGACCATTACGTCAATTTTGTTGTCGCTTTCAACAAAAGCAACTCTTGGCGGCGCACTCACAGCTTCATGGGCCACCGATGAAATAAAAATCATAACTCCAATCAAACAACTTAAACTTCTCATTGCCCTGCCCTTTCCTTTACTTTACTGCTGCGCCATCTCCAGCGCCTTGGTGGTTGTGTAATATTTCGTAATCATATTGGGCACTTCCCAATCGGGGAGCTTGCCTTCTACAAGATATTTCAGATAACATTTCGTAACCTCCCCGAAATGCGATTCGTGTCCGATACGGTATTGGTCGGATATCCGGATATGCCGGCGGCCGTCTTTTTTTGCAAGATCAATACCGGGATATTTCGCTTGTAATGTCTTCACGGCCTTTTCCAGCACCTTACCCAGATCACTCACATCGACCCCCTTCGCCGGCTCAACATACAGTTCCGGACGATAGTTCTCTTCCCGGCCCTGCCGAATAACGACATTGGCCAGAGAACCGCGCATAACCGAATAATGGGTATCGCCCGCGCCTTCCGGCGCCTGATAATCCCAGACCACGGATATTTTGGTATGAACACCACGAATAGAATAAATCATCTCTCCATTGCAATAACATGGCAGAACCCCATCCGAGTTAAGATTCGTCTTCAAATAATCCGGAAAATCATTATGCCCTGTTACCTTTTCAAACTGTTCACGGGTAATCATGGTCGGCCATCGCCGAGCCTTTTTCATCTCGATTTCCTTTTCGCCAATCACTTCACCGGGGAAGCACTCCCACATTACCATATCCACGAGATGAGTTGTAACATCGGTAATACCTTCTCCCTGCTGTGTGGTATCAAAATACCACATCGGGCGTTTCAGCGGATTGCCCGCCACATATTTGAACAGATAATGAACGCTCTCTTTCACCACAGCCGGTTCATCCACCGAGCCTTTTTGCAGGTCTCCGAACACTTCTTTCATATTTGCCAGTTCTTTTTGGAGTATCGTTGTTATCTCAAACCGTTCGGTCATAATATCATATACCAGTACTCCATTTTTTCGCGCCAGTTCAAACGCTTCCAGAAGCAGGTCGTATCCTTCCTTATTGACACACATTGGTTTATCCGACAGAACATTCAGGCCCGCTTCTGCGCACTTTTTAATATATTCGGCCTTTTTACTGTTATTGCCTGCCAACACAACCACATTGCCCGGCTTGTCAGCCAGCACCTTTTCCAAATAATCAACACCGGGATAAACCTTTGACTGCCAACTGGTCGGGTTTTCCGGACGGCTGTTAAAACCTTTTATCCGCTCCAGATGATCCAGAACGTCCTGCCCATCGGGCGCATACACACATACGTCCGGCGAGACCTGTTCGTACATAGTCTTTTGCACAAGTGCCGCGTGAAAATGACCCGGATCGACAGTTATAATCTTTACTTCACCTTTAGTACCTGTAAATTCCATCTTTTGCCTTTCTTTAAAGTCGAATGTTCACTAACTTTCCAACTCTTAACTCTTCTACACGTTTACCCGTTCACTCTTCTACTAACTCGCCGCTATAACGCCTTTTACATAGCCGACCGATTCCGCCAAGCCCGCCAGCGGGTCCGTAGCGTCCTTCTCATATTCGAACGAGACAATTCCCGCATAATTAATCTTTGTCAGGGTTCGTATAAACTTGGGAATATCTATAACGCCCCGGCCGATCTCCACAGTCCTGCCTTCTTTGGCCGCCTTGGAAACATCTTTTATATGTACATCAATAAGACGATCGGCATATTTCAATGCCGACTCGGACGGGTCAACACCTGCACGTTGCGTATGGCCGATGTCGTTGCACAATCCGATCCGGCGATCAAGGTGTTTTATCTTTTTATATGCGCTGCCCGGCGTCGGATAAATCTTGTCTGTCGGCCCGTGGTTGTGAATCGCCACCATTATATCATATTCCTTCACTTTCTTTTCCACTAATCCAAGAACATCAGGCATAGGCACTCCGATAATTATCTTCATCCCCGCCATTCGCGCATATTCAAAGGCCTGATGAACAGCCTTTTCGTCTTTCATATAAATGACGCCGCCGCCATACAGTTCGATGCCGGTTTTTTTGATGGTCGCTATCGCTTTTCTGATTTCTTCCGGCGTGCTTTCCAGTGGCAGATGGAAGCTCTTTAGTGCTATATATTCCAGCCCAACGCGTCTGGTCATCGCCAGGGCTTCCTCCAATTTGAATTTACGCAACGAATACGAAGCCAATCCCAGTTTGAATTTTCGGGCGGCCTTTTTGGACGCGATTTGCCCTGTCCTGGTTTGCGCCTGACAGCTTCCGGTCGCCGTAACCGCCGCCGCCAGACCCATTGATTGTAAAAATCGTCTTCGATCTTTCAAGCTCATGTTTTTGCCTCCAAATCATGTGTTTCCACAACAGTAACTATTTAACAATTAGACACCGGCTATTATGGCGTAAAATCAAGCTCTGTCAATGATATGTTGCGTGTTTTATGACCGTCCACAGATTGTTTTATGGATAGCGAATTGCGGCATTTGCCATGCTAAGGCGAGAAGTAAAGCTCAGCCGTAAGCACCTTAAGCACTCTGACAAATAACTATGTCATTCCCGCGCAGGCATGCCCCATCGCATTCGGGGGCGAGAATCCATATTGTAAACTTTAATCTGAAGTGCAACAATAACAAATACCAAAATGATTGAAATTCCGTAAAAATCGAGAGAAAAATCGTTTGGGCAGAC
>DAOWIP010000073.1 GCA_030640865.1 Sedimentisphaerales bacterium
ACTGTTGTTTTGCGAAGGGGGCGTATGGGTAACCCGACCATTGTACGCCGGCGTTGCTTGAAAATTCGAGCATGTTCAAACGAACCCCGTGAGCGAAAATGGCAATCACACACAAAGCCATGTTGAGTGCGTGACCAAAGACAATTACCGGCGCGGCACCGAACCATGTAGCGGCCGGTACCATAGAAGCACCCAAACTATTGAACGCCGCGGCAATATAATAGCTGGCCAAGCCAACAGCCATCAGGCGAATGTAACTCATCGTGTCGGAAAAGGTGCCCAGTATCGGCAGCAGTGAGGAAGCAAGCCCCACAGCAATCATCTTCGCGGGATTCCTGCTCGGCGCAGTAAAAAAGATAAACAGGCAAGAACCTACGCCAAAGGCAGCATAAACAAGCCACATCGGCACAGGTAAGCCCTCTACTCCGAAAAATAATATCCAGATAACGCCCTGCATACCCGCCAAAAACAAACACCATCCGATTTCGGCCAGGCCGCGGATATTCGGTAAATACGCCAACGCCTGGCGAAGATGGGCAAGTATAAGATGCAAACAACCACAAAGTAAACTGATCTTAATGAAAATATTCCGGGCCTTCTCCGAATCGACATCCCAGCACGGCGCCAAGGCAACCATCGTCTTGCCAATGGCAGCCCAAATACCAGTTCCGGCTCGCATCGCGGCAATGTCGGCAACCTCCGTACCGTCAACACTATGAACAAAGCCACCAACCCTGGCTATATCGATGGGCGTTATGCCAAAAAAGTTGGCTGTCAATATTCCCCATACCAGAGTACATGCCCCAATGAATATCAGCAGTCGTGTTTTCTCCGGGCCAGCGGCAGCCGACATCTTTCGATATAATATAATCGGCGGCAACATAAATACCAGGCCATAACCGGCGTCCCCAATCAGCATGGCGGAGAAAACCGGCAGGGCAATCATAAAGAACGGCGCCAGATCGACTTCTTTATAACCCGGCAGTGTGCCGAGGATGTCGAAAAGCCCCTTGATCGGACGTGCCCAGCCGGGATAACCTATGGAAGTGGGCGGTTCTTCGTCCGGCTCCGGAGGCTGACTCCGATAAGCAACATCGATATCCGCCTGCGCGATTTGTTCGGTGAGTTTTTTCGTCCTGACCACCGGTATCCAACCCTGAACAGCAAAAAGACTTTCATCAGACAACGCGCCACGGGTCGCCATAGTGAACTCGGCCCGGTTCTTCAACTCAATTAACTTCTCCCGCAATCGCGGTGCCAGTTGCGCTAATTCTGTAAGCCGTTGTTTATTATCTTTGAGTGTCCGGTCAACCTCGGCCGCTTCCGTCCGCAGGGAAATTGCGTCGCGTGCGGGCAGAGGAACCGACTCGGTAAGCTCCGGAAGCTCCAACTCTCCCGTCCGCAAGCGATCGATTACGGCAATCAACACACGATTGCCCGGCAGATCGGTAATACGCTGAACGCAGTCGGCGTGTATATCGGCAATCTGATCGGCGAGAACCGTGAAAAATTTTATGTCGATACCCTTTTCATGTAACCGCTCGAATTGCTCCAGCCGCACATTACCCCATAACTTAAGCTGCTCAACCTGCTGATGCAGGGCACTGAGACGATTATTCAACTCGGCCTCTTCGCGCTGAAGACGTAACGCCTCCTCAGCCGCGTCAAGTGGCTCAATCGCCGGAGCCGTGCCAGCACCAGCCAAAGACTCCAACAACTGCAACGCGCGCTCCAGCCGCTCAATCCCGGCCTGGCACTGTTCATCGGCAACTACACTATCAGGATCGACCGGCCTGAGATGAACCACAGCCCACTCACTAAGCAACTCCAACAGCCGCTCACGGTCGGCCGCACGAGTAACAAGATAAACTTTTTCCATTTTCTCGATCACTGAGCCGGCACCTCCTCGGTCTGATTTTCCAATTCATGCCTGTCCGCGGAAGCTGTATCAGTCTTAGTCAGCTTGCCCTTGGCAATCTTTGCCCGACCGACAGCGGCGGTCATCTCATCGCCAAGATGAATCCGTATTACACGAATAATCTCGCGGGACTCCGGAATCTTCACCTTCTCGAACAGATTGACCCGCTGAACAATCTTGGTCAGTTCCTGTTTGATTAACCTGTACTGCTCATCAATTATTTCCACCCGCGAGCGGCATCGATTGATCTGTCGCATATCGAGCAGCGCACGATCGACCCACGCCGGCGTGGCAAACAAACTGTAACGTACATCAGAAAAAGTAACATCCTCAAATACAGGGATGTTCACCCCGGCAATGTTGGTAGAAGAAGTTTTCACCTCATCAACCTCTGCCAAAGTCGGCACGTTGACGCCGGCAGTGTCCTTCAAAACAACTTTGTAAGGTTCGAATTTCTCACTCGCCGCGCGAATGTCCGCTTCGGCCTTATGTCGATCCTTGTCAATCTGCCTCATCGATACCTGCAACTGCTGCTGCTTGAGCTTCAGCATCGGCAGATACCGCTCATAACGCGTGAGAACATCCCGTAAGCGTTTAAGCTCAGGCCGTGTTTTTTTTACCTTTTTTGCCATAGAATTGACTTCAGTACCTTATTATTGCCACAAAGTCAGACCAAAACCGGAGACCATGCTTAAGCTGGCTTATGCTTTGCATAAGCTACGCGTAAAGCATGCCACCCAACCACCCAACAAGCCATCCACCTCGAAGACTCGGTGGCTG
>DAOWIP010000590.1 GCA_030640865.1 Sedimentisphaerales bacterium
CTGATCGATCCTGCCATTCCATGGTGCCCACCTGCCGCCTTTCACTGCCCCGAAATATATACCCACGCCGTCTCCTATGCTCGACACCGGCTTGCTGAGATTCGCGGTCGCTTTGCATTCGTTGTCAATGTACAACTTGTGTTGAGTACCGTTTATCGTCCATACAAAGTGATACCACGTGTTGGGATCGGGGGTATAATTATTTCCCTTGCTTATGTTTTTACATTGCGCCTTATGATTCAATATCAGACACAATCGCCAGGTTTTCCACGGCGAACGATGCAGTACTATTCTTCTGAAGTGTATATTGTCGTCGTCGTTCCTGTAAAACTCTATTGGATTCTGTTCGACGAGCGTTACATCGCTGGTGCTGATCCAGCACGATGCCGTGATCTTGTCTCCACTTATCAACTTATCAATCGCAGGCGTGTTATGAACAACGACATGCTGGGCCGGATTAACATATTCTTTTCCATTAAATTCCAAAGCACCGCCGAACTTTCCGTCAACCCTCTTCGGCCCCCCGTCCGGTCCGGACAGAATACCATGAAGTCCGTGCCCTGATGCATCATATATGGTATCTCCACTTACTTCATCAAATCTCCAGTGTCCGATCTCACCTGCCGGAATATTCGAACCGGTCTCCAAATGCGTTATGAGAAAACAACCGGTCTCAAAATACATCCCGAGAAAACAAATTGATATAATACATATCGACTTAAACGATCTGAACATTTTCTTGTTGAAATGGGGGGGTAGTTTCCAATTTATTCGCATAGCTTTTCCTTATCTGATTGAATTGCTCATATAGGCCAGCCAATCCCGCTCAAGGTCGGTAAGCGAGCCGAAATATTTCTCGAAATCTTTAATTCGATGTTCATAGTCGTATGGCAGATTTTTATGAGTCATTCGCAAGGACAGATAGAAGATGTAGTCGAATAATTTCTCGTGTCTGCGGTTGGCGAGGTAGTAAAACAATGCCCACGCCTCGGCGTAGGCGGTAAGGGCCGAGTCGCCGCCAAGATGAAACAGATTGTCCCGTGTAAGTAATTCCTTCAGGGGGATAAGCCGGCCGGAAGCATAAGCTTTACCGAAATACTGAAAACGATTTTGATTGAGTTGGCCGGGCCGTTCTCCACGCTGTTCACCAAGGCTCTCAAAAAACACGGCTAACCCCTCGACTATCCAGGTGGGGTTCTGAAAATAACGGCTGTGGATGCCGTAGTTATAGGCCAACTGATGGGTTCCCTCGTGCATGGTTACGGTAATGTTCTGATCGCGATAGAAGTTGTGCAGTTTGGCATATTCATTTTGGAGTTCGTTTTCCTGCCGGTCCAATCTTTCCAGGGCCTGCCTCTTGTCAAGTTTGCTCTCACGGCCGTTACTGTCCTTAAAGACATAACGTACTCTCGGATCATTATTTTCCTGTACCTGTCGGCGGAAATCGCTGAGCTTTTTCTGCTCCTGCAATAGCTTGTCCTTTATTTGGCGGTATTCGCTGTTGTTTTCAGAGATGGAATCATAGAAATAACTTCGATTGGTCTTGCTGATATAGAAGCCTGTCGAGTAGGTTGTTTTTAGCGAAATTTCCCGTGAAAACCCGCGGAACTCCTGAGCCGAGTCAAACAGTACTACTTCCAGGCGGTCCGTCAGCGGTGCCGGCTCGAAATTACGGTCTTCGAAAAAGATCATGAATTCTTCGTACAGTTTTTCCAGCCGTTCGCCGGTGAACTCGGCAAAGGCCTGGGTTGTGTCGTAACATATACGATAGTGGTCGGTACAGAAAATCCGGAAATCGTTGCCGTGGTCATCCAGCAGCTTTTGGCGGGCTTTTTCATTGTCCGGCAGATTGGCATGATATATTTTATAGGTCCGCAGTAAGTGGCGGGCCTTGGCGTGGTCGGGGTCAATCAATAAGGCGGAACGCAGGGCCTGTACGTATTCCCTGTTCAGGTCCTTCTTGAAGGCCCACTCGGCCAGTTCAACACAGGCGTCGGCGTCGTTGGCGGCTTTATGCAACCGGTCGGCAAAGATTTGCTCCGCCAGTGCTTTCTTTTCTATTCGCAGGACAGACTGCGAATGAACCACAATAGAACCGCCCCGATATTCGATAGTGATCATTTCGCCCTGTTGGGTAATACGGCCTTCCAGCCGGCCGCCGTTCTTCAGATGCACAACATCGCCATGTACCGGCAGCAAGGCATAATTTGAGATCAGCGTTACCGAAAAGGCCAAAAATGCTATTTTCCTATGTATGTTTGTATTATTCATAATATAATTTGTTCGCAACATAATTATTATCGTCCCAAAGGTTGGGGTTAAGATAGGCAAAATAGTATCAAGAAGCAACTAAAGTTATCATTCGTCAACTGACAATCATCAGGCCGGGAAAAAATACTCTTTTTCGGTATATATTGATGCAACCGCCAAAAGTCTGAAAAACATCGCAAAAACAGCCCCCACGCTCCAAAATCGTGGGGTCAAAGAACTTTTGACGCTGGCGTCTATTTTGGGTAAAATATTGTCATTGTGGAGCTTAAAGTAGAAAAATCAATATTACGGGGTCGGGTAAGGATACCTGGCTCGAAGTCGCATACTATTCGAGCAGTGGTTTTGGCGAGCCTGGCTGATGGTGAAAGCGAGATAATAGCACCTTTAGAGTCGGCGGACACGGCTGCGGCGGTTCGGTGTTATGGTGGGTTAGGGGCACGGATCGAGTGTGGTCAAACCTGGCGGATTCAAGGGGTGGGGGGGCAACTGCGGCCGCCGGAGGATGTGATAGATGTAGGTAATTCCGGAACAACGTTGCGGTTCGGACTCGGAAGTGCCGCGCTACTTCAGGAGGGGGCGGCGGTAATTACCGGTGATGAACAG
>DAOWIP010000152.1 GCA_030640865.1 Sedimentisphaerales bacterium
ACCGATGAGATGTATTCCATGTTCGCTTGTTACCGGTCAAGCCGCCGGCGTCGCCTCCGCTTTAGCTGTTCAGGACGGCTGCCTGTGCCGTGACGTTGAGATACCCAAACTGCAAAAACGACTTAAAGAACAAGGTGCATATCTCGGATAGTGGCTGATTTCGCAAAAAAACAGAATCGACGAGTTCTCACGTTTCTCGTGCGATGCTTCGTCTTGGTTATAGCGGCAACGCTGGCTCTGCAAATTTTGCCGTGGAAGCGTCTCGCTGTAATTCTGCCGTCGCTGAGTCCGTTTGTTGCGATTTGTTCGGCATTGGCTATCCGCACCTTGAGCGTAATAACCCTGTTGGCTGTGCCGCTGTTCATTATGGCTTTATGGCGGGGCCGATGGTTTTGCCGAAATTTATGCCCGGTTGGTTTCCTTTCGGAAAATATCCGTCGTTTGCGCCGGCCGGCCAACCCCAATTTTACAAAGGCGCCCCTTATCGGCCAATGGGTGGTCCTTCTGACACTGGGTGGAGCGATTTTAGGATATCCCCTGTTTTTATTGTTCGACCCGCTGGGGATATTCAACGGGTTTTTCCAGGCCCTGTGCAGACCGTTCAGTGTGTCGTCGATGGTCTATTGTCTGCCTCTGCTGATTGTCCTGACGATCAACTTTGTCTGGGTCGGTCTCTGGTGCTCGCATTTGTGTCCGTTGGGTGCAATACAGGTTATGCTTTTCCGGCTGTGGGGCATATTTCGACATAACATACTCATACTGTATAGACAGGAATCGCCGGATAATAACAAAGTATTGACCGCACGGCGGGATATTTTAGCATTGGGAACTGGTATTTTGGCGGCGGTAACGACGCGGAAACTGTTTCGCGGCAGAGCGATGAAACCAATCCGTCCGCCCGGGGCAATTGACGAGAGTAATTTTACTGCGGTATGTATTCGTTGTGGTAATTGTACGCGGGCATGTCCGGCCGGCATTATTGAGCCTGATCCGGGCGGATATGGTGTTGCGTCTTTTATGACGCCGACACTGCGGTTCGAGAACAATTACTGTCAGGAGGATTGCAATAGCTGCAACGAGGTATGCCCCAGCGGCGCCATCACCGGATTGTCTTTGGCGGAGAAAAGAAAAACCACGGTCGGCCTGGCGAAAGTGGATATGTCGATTTGCCTGCTCAGTGAGGAGCGGGAATGTACGGTATGCGTCAGGATTTGTCCTTATGATGCTGTCAAACTGGCTTTTTCGGAAGAGGATTATATATCGATTCCGAAGATTGACCCGGACAAATGCACCGGCTGCGGCGCCTGCGAGTGGGTCTGTCCGGTATCTCCGAAAAAAGCTATAACAATCGAGTCTGTCTCTTAGAAACATGATAACACTTTAGCTATGTGAAGCAACTCGTAATTTGGAAAAGCTAAAAAATATGGGTGGCATAGTTGACAAAGATTCGAATTGCCCTACAATTGGCAGGATGGATCGCCGCCGTTTCTTAAAACTCGCTGGGCTAAGTCTTATTGCCCGTTACGTTTCTTTGCCGGCATCGGCTCGGCGAATCCATTCCAAACTCAATGTTGTATTGATCATGGCCGACGATCTCGGCTACGAATGTTTAGGCTGCTACGGCAGCTCATCGTACAGCACCCCTAATCTTGATGAACTGGCCCGGGGAGGCGCGCGTTTCAATCATTGCTATTCGCAGCCTCTTTGTACTCCCACAAGAGTGCAGATTATGACTGGGCGCTACAATTTCCGGAATTACTATCAGTTCGGCACGTTGAATCAGGGGGAGCAGACCTTCGGCCACATGATGAAGCGAGCAGGGTATAAAACGTGTGTAGCCGGGAAATGGCAACTACATGCCGCTGGGGGACAATCGCCGGATCAGGCAGGATTTGACGAATTCTGCCTCTGGAACCTTGCCTACAAAGGGGAAACGGCACGTGGACATCGATATGCCGATGCAAATCTCATCGTACATAATCATCAGACGGGTCAGGCGAAACTCAAGAAATTCGCCGGAAAATACGGTCCGGATGTTTGTACCGAGTATATCTGTGATTTTGTCAAAAGATCGGTCGTACAACAGCAGCCTTTCTTTGTGTATTACCCTATGATCCTCACGCACAACCCGTTCAAGCCGACACCGGATAGCCCTGAATGGAAATCCGGAGACCGGCACCAAACACATGCTAAGTTCTTCGGCGACATAGTGGAGTACATGGACAAGCTCGTTGGCAGAATTGTGTCGGCACTGAATCAGTTGGGCATATTGGAGAATACACTGATCTTGTTCACCGGAGATAACGGCACCAACAGAAGCATTCACTCCTCGATGCAAGACGGACGTCAGATCCAGGGCGAAAAAGGATATCATACGGATGGCGGAACCCGCGTGCCGTTGATTGCCTATTGGAAAGGGACTATACCACCAAGTCAGGTTTGTGATGAGTTAGTGGATACCACTGATTTTCTGCCTACTATTTCCGATGCAACTCATGCTGATATTACTACGCCTCCGGGAGACGGTATTATTGATGGAATGAGTTTTCTTCCGCACTTAACAGGAAGAAGTGGCAAAACTCGGGAATGGGTATTTGTTGGATACACTGAAAAAAGACAGGATTTATTTGGCTTGCCTCGAGCACGGTTTGTCCGAAATCAGCGATACAAGCTGTATGACACGTACATCCGACGGCAGAAAAGAGGCGATGGAATCATAGAGGACAAGAGTGGACATATATACGATCTGGAAAAGGACCCACTTGAAGAACATCCAATTCTCCCTGGAGCGAAAGGCGATGCTCTTCGCTCTATTCGAGAGAAATTCCAAACAGTGTTGAAAACACACCGATAAATATGATAAATCCTGCTATTAAAAAATGGTTTGCCGTTGCGGTTCTGACAACGACGCTGCTGGCGATAGTTGTTTTCGCGGCGAATATTCGGACCAAGCTTTTCGATATAGACAGCGGCCGGTTCATGGTTATGGGCACGTTTGCGCGAATTCGGCTGGTCTGTAAAAGTGAACAGCAGGGACAGGAAGCCCTGAGCGTAGCCAGGCGGACGATTGACCACATAGATAAACTGATGAGTACTTACCGGGACGATTCTGAACTTTCGGAAGTGAACCGCAAAGCGGGGAAAAACCCGGTTCGAGTCTCGCTTGAAACGTACGACCTTTTGGAAACGGCTCTGGAATACAGTCGAAAGACCGGCGGAGCTTTTGATATTACGCTAACACCGCTGCTTAATGTATGGCGGGAGGCTGAAAAGCAAAATCGACTGCCCACAACAAATGAACTAACAAAGGCTGAAAAATTGGTGGGTTTCGAGAAATTACACCTTTCAGCCCCGAAAGAACGGACAGTATCTTTCGCCGAAGAAGGGATGGAGTTGAACGTCAATGCCATTGCCAAGGGATACGCGGTCGATCGGGTACTGGCGGTGCTGCGTCGGCCGGGTGTAGTAGCGGCACTGGTGGACATAGGAGGCGAGATCGCCGGTTTTGGACAGCGTATCTCAGGTGAAAATTGGCTGATAGGCATCCAGGACCCGTTTGCCAAATCGAATGACAATCCTTTTATTGTAAAGCCGCGTTGGAAGATACGTTTGCGAAATTGTGCTGTCGCGACCAGCGGCGACTATCGGCAATATACGACCATTAAAGGGAAAAGATACAGCCATATTATCGACCCGCGGACTGGCAAGCCGATTCGGAAACTGCCCAGCGTAACCATTATTGCCGAGCGGAGCGTAGATGCCGACGCTTTAGCCACGGCCGTTTCGGTGCTGGGGCCGAAAGAGGGGATGAAATTGATCGAGTCGCTACCCGATACAGAGGCCCTGCTGATCGGAGGAACCGGGGAAAAACCACAAATCTATCGCAGTACCGGATTTGGCAAATATGAAGTCAGTGATTAAACGTCGAATATTCACAAATTGGGTTAGAATTTCACCTTGGTCGGTGCCTTTTGTTCTTCGGTGGCTTCGAAGTATTCGGCCTGTTCGACGTCGGCCATCGAGCAGAAGCTTCGGCCGAAAAAGGAACGGGCATAAGTGTTCACCTTCCGCACAGAATCATTATAATCCTTTCGGGACACGGCGATGCGGTTTTCGGTGCCTTCCAGTTGGACCTGGAGCGCCGCGAAATTTTGATTAGCCTTCAGGTCGGGATAGCGTTCCTGCAACATCAACAAACGGGACAGGACACCCTGAAATTCATTGGCTGCCCGCACCTTGCCCTGCACGCCCTTTGCCTGGAAATATTTCGTGCGAGTGTCGGCGATATGTTCGAAAAGTTCCTTTTCGTGCTTCGCGTAGCCCTTGACCGTTTCCACCAGGTTGGGGATCAGATCGAACCGTCGGGTCAGTTGGACGTCCACTTGTTTCCAGGCGCTTTTGGCGAGTTCATCAAGGCGAATAGCCTTGTTATAGCCGGCCCAAACGGCAATAAAAATCCCAAGTACCAGTGCAATAACAACAATCAAAATAACGATACCTGTTTTACCCGATTTGCGCGATATACTCATCATAATAAGCTCCATTCTGATTTCTTTATTCGATATTCAATTCTTCAATCTTAAAATCTAAAATTCTTCCCCACTCTCCACTTCTTCCTCACCATCCGCCGCTGACGCCGCCGCCGCCGAAACCGCCGCCACCTCCGCCGCTAAAACCACCAAAGCCGCCGCCGCTACCACCGAAGCCACCACTGCCCCCAAAGCCTCCGCGCCCCCCACCAAACATGGAACCAGCTACAAGACCCCAGAACAGAGCGTTTCGCGATCTGCCGCGGGAGAAGCCCGCCAACAGGAAGAACAGTAAAATCGGGATAAAACCAATGCCGACGCCTCGAACTCTCCGTGTTCGCGGACTGCTTAAACGAGGCATTCCGGTTAGTGTAACACCTTTTTCTTTTGCCACAACGGCTGCCAGGGCTGCGGTCCCCTCAAAAATGCCCTGGGAGAAACGATTTTTTCTGAAATTCGGCTTAAAATAGTCTTCCCTGATCTTCCAGATAAGGCCATCAGGTAGTGTGCCTTCGTGCCGGTAACCTGTTTCAACGCGAAATTTTTTATCCTTTACCGCAACCACGACTAATAAACTGGCGCCTTCGCGATTGGTGCCGAACTTCCACTGTCGTGCCCTTTCGAGAGCATAGTTCTCAATTGGTACCCCGCCGGTTGTATTGACGGTCAGGACGATAAAGCGTGATTGTGTTTTTTGTTCGAGTTCCTGTAGCAGGCCGACGAGCTGTCGCTCATTGCCGGAATCGATTACGCCTGCCCGGTCGGAGACATAAGTTTTCGGCGCAGGCTCAATCTCTACCGCCGGAATGGGGCTAATCAGACAAATCGCTAATAACGAAATGGCCAATAATACCATTGAGTTGAGTCTGGTCATTATTCTTTCCCCAGTTGGTCCACACGGCGGGCAATGTGGTCAACTGTCTGATAGACATTCTCAAAGAAAAACTCGATCTGATCGGTCGGTGGGCGGCTGTGCTGGAGTTGCAGTTCCATCAGGTGGGCGATTACCTTGCCGTCGAACTGGAACTCTTGTGCGGCCTTTTTGAGGTTGGGCAGTACCTGATGGTCCCGTTCGATCTCGCTGAGCCAAAGCAAAGCTCGCAACAGTACCGACAACTCCTTTCCACACTCCATAAGCAGGTTAGCCACATATTTCGGCTTACCAAGTGTCTGAATATAGCCCTGTCGCAGCCGTATCAGGGCTGCCTTGAGTTGTCGTTCGCACTGTAAGCGGACATTTTCCTTCCGGAAAGACAACTCGCCGAATGGGTCCCGGCCATAAACCACGATATGGTTGAACTGGAAGTCCAGCAGTTCAACTCCGAACACGTCCAGCGATTGCTCGATATATTCCGTGGTCATTAAGAGTGGTGCACGGAGTTTCATCTTTCCCATCTTTCGGCCATAGCCGGCCAGGGTTCGTAAAAGCTGCTGGCTTCGTCGCTGTACTATCAGAACGGTATTGATATCGCTGCGTTTGGGATGAAAGTCGTCCGTTAGTGCGCTGCCGACCACGCTCAGCGACAATAGATTATCACCGAGGTCTGTCAGGAGCGAGCGGGCCAGGAAACCCACAGCCGGGCGTATTTCCTCGTGGAGTTTTGTAATAAATATTTTCTGCGATTTCTGCGTATTTTCCGACATTTTGTCACCTGTCATTTTGCCTGCCACATACTAACGGGAAAATTCACTCGTGAATACTATAAACAGTATACCGTTTTCCCATAATTTTGCAACTTTATAACCTTGCCCACAAATTGGCTAATTGGACGAATTTTTTGGGGCTGACAGTTTCGCCGCGGGCATCAGGGTCGATGTCCGCTTCCAGCAGCAATTGCGGGATCGGGTTTTGATCCGTATTCTTAAGGCCGTCCGATATGCAATTCCTTATCTTCTTGCGTCGATGGCCCAGCAGCAGATCAACCACCCGTTTAAGCAGTTTCATGTCTGCGATGAACCGGTATTTTTTATCATCACGGCGCCAGGCGACCATAGTAGATTGAACCCTGGGCGACGGCCAGAATGCCTGTGCCGGCAGATCGCGTATTTTTGTTACGTCTCCGGTCGATTGCATCAGGATGCTCAACATTCCGTACGCTTTCCGCCCCGGCTCTGCTGTCATTCGCTCAGCCACTTCAGTCTGTATGGTAACAAACATCGCGTCAGGGATATTCGTACCCAAAAGCAGATTCACAATCAACGGCGAAGCCGCCTGATATGGCAGATTGGCAATCAGGTAAAACGGCCCACGTAACCGCTTACATGAACAAGTTATACAATCAAGAACATGGTGGTTAATGATACTTTTACTTGTGAGCACATCCCCTTCGACAAAGGTAATATTGTCAAATTGAGCTAATTCCGATTTGGCGATATTAATTAGAAACCGATCTATTTCAACCGCCACTACCGCTCCGGCTGCTTCGGCCAACAGTTCCGTCAGAGAACCGGTCCCGCAACCGATTTCAAGGACAGTTTCATCCCCCTTTAATCCGGCTGTTCTGACCAGCAGTCGCATTAAGTTCAAATCGACAAGAAAGTTCTGCCCCCATCTATGCCGTGGTGAAACATCTGCCGCCCTGAGTAATTGTTGTATCTGCTGCTTGGTGTGAGGCACTAACAAACCCTTAACTTATTGTAACTGTTCATAGTTTTTTCTTCGTTAGCTTTTGTTTGAATCAGAAAACCACATAGGTCAAGAACCCATCCTACGGGCTTTTTTGATTTCAACCATTTCGCAGGCCAGTTTAATGGCCTCTTTCATACTATTAGGGTTTGCCTTATTGCGTCCGACGATGTCGAATGCCGTGCCGTGGTCCACACTCGTTCGTATTATGGGCAGTCCGATTGTAACGTTCACCGCCTTATCGAAAGCCAACAGTTTGATTGGGATCAACCCCTGATCATGATACATAGCCACAATCGCGTCATAGCAGTTGTTGTGCAGGGCTTTATAAAACAGGGTGTCGGCCGGGAACGGCCCTTCCACATTGATGCCGGCCTCCTGTGCCATCAGGATTGCCGGTTCGATAATGCGTTTTTCTTCATCGCCGAACCGGCCTTCTTCGCCGGCATGTGGGTTCAGGGCCGCTACCGCGATCTTAGGCTTGGGCACCGCGAACCACTCTTTCAGTGCGTCATTTACCAGGTTAATCGGATCAAAAACCCGCCCGATAGTGAACTTGTTGCGGATTGCGAACAGTCCCTCATGGATGGTTGCAAGCACTACCTTAAACGGTCCCCCAACAAACATCATAGCCGAGCACTTGGCCCGGCAGCGATGGGTCAACAATTCCGTATGCCCGGGATACTTGAAACCAGCCAGGTGCCACGATTCTTTACTGATCGGTGCGGTAACGACAGCGTCGATCTTGCCGGCAAGGGCGTCGTCAATAGCATCACAGACAAACCGCATTGACACCTCTCCGCCAAGTGAACTGGACTGCCTGATATTGTTACTGAACCAGTTAATCTCGTCGTAATCGCCGACAACAACGGATTGTGGGTAATTTCTGTTTATTCGTTCGTGCTGCTCGCGCCACCAGAACACATCCAACTCAGCCATATCCGCCGCGTAAGCCATTAGTTCATTGAGTCCATAAATAACAAACCGCCCCCGCCTTCGGATCGCTGGTTCCGCCAGTGCCTTAACGATTACCTCGGCTCCGATCCCGGCCGGATCGCCCATCGTTACACCAATCACCGGTTTGTTACTATTGGAAATCACAATCCACCCACAAAACCTTGTTCTCGCAATTTATCGAGGGTTAATTTTGCATCAGCCGAGTCTTTTGGCAAAATCTCATCTATCCTTTTGCGAATCCATTTACTGATCAGATCGGCCTCCAGATTGACCTTGTCGCCTTTTTTTTTATGTCTCAGGTTGGTTTCTTTCAAGGTTGTGGGAATCAGCCACACACTAAATCGATCAGATTCAGCATCTACAAGGGTCAGACTGACGCCATCCACAGCGATCGAGCCTTTTTCAATTATATAACGCATTAAATCCGGTCCGGCGGTTACCCGGAACACACATTTAGCCTCGCTTTTCTCGATCCGGTCGATGCTGCCAACACCGTCAACATGGCCCTGGACGATATGGCCGCCGAACCGCCCGTCGGCCCGTAGTGCCCGCTCTAAGTTGACCATTTCGCCGGGCTTAAGTGTTTCCAGGGTACTTGCCCTGACTGTTTCCCGCATAACATCGAAGTGCGCATTGCTTTTGTGCCTGTCCAGCTTACTTACAGTCAGACACACCCCGTTCACACAGATACTATCACCTACCTGCGCATCCTCGGCTAACGGCCCCAGCGGCACACATAAACATCGACCGAGACGTGTGGCGGTGTTCGATTTGACGGGTTGTACGCTTTCTACCAGGCCGGTAAACATACTTTGCATCCTTATTCCAGGCCGCGTTTTTCGATTGGCACATAAGCGCGTTCATTATAACCGGTATATATTTGTCGAGGCCGAGCGATACGCGTGCTCTGATCTTCGTTCACTTCCCGCCAGTGCGCGATCCAGCCGGGCAATCGACCGATGGCAAACAGTACCGTGAACATATTTGTAGGGATACGGATTGATCTTAAAATTATACCACTGTAGAAATCGACATTGGGATACAGGTTACGTTCCGCAAAATAAGGATCGTTTAATGCCGCGTCTTCCAGTTCCCGTGCAATGTCTAACAGCGGATCTTCGTAATCGATTTTGGCAAACAGGTTATCGCAGGCCTGCTTGAGAAGTCGGGCTCGCGGATCATAATTTTTATAAACCCGATGGCCGAAACCCATCAGGCGAAAATCGCCTTTTTTGTCCTTGGCCATCTCGACACAGGCTTTAATGCTTGTGCCCCCTTTATGGATACGTTCGAGCATCCTGATTACTTCCATATTGGCACCGCCGTGCAGATGGCCCCAAAGGGCGCAAACGCCCGCCGACACCGAGGAAAACAGATTCGCCCCAGCCGAGGCCACCATTCGTACAGTTGAAGTACTGCAGTTCTGTTCGTGATCGGCATGCAGCATAAAAACCATATCGAGCGCTCGGGACACTTCGGGGATCGCGTCATATTCCTGATGGGGTACCGAAAACATCATATGCAAAAGATTCGAGACATATCGGCGAGTGGGCGATGGATAAATAAACGGCTCGCCCCGGCTCATCTTGTAGGAAAAGGCAGCTATAGTCCGCACTTTACTGATAATTCGCGCCGCTACCGCCATCAACTCCTCATGACATTCCGGTTCACCAAGGTCCGGGTGATAACAGCCCAGCGCATTAATCATCGCTGAAAGCATCGCCATCGGATGAGCACTCCACGGAAACCCTTCGAAGTGACTCTTGAGGTTCTCATGCAGTGTGGCGTTATCGGTAAGCAATTCTGAAAAGTGTGCCAACTGTGTCGCTGTGGGCAATTCCCCCCAGATCAGCAGGTAAGCCACCTCGATAAATCTGCTGTGCTTCGCCAGTTCTTCGATCGGAATGCCTCGATAACGTAAAATACCTTTTTCGCCATCGATATACGTGATCGTACTCTCACACGCCCCGGTATTGGCAAAACCGGAATCAAAAGTAACACACCCTGTCTGCGCCCTCAGATTCCTGATGTCGATACCACATTCGTTTTCCACACCCCTGACCAGGGGCAGCTTATATTTCTTATCATCGATTTGTAAAATCGCTTCTTCTTTACTCACAGTTCACTCCTATTTAGACACGATTGATTCCTGAAGACATGGTTATACTCATTCCAGATGAATATACTATGTTGCACATTAGCTCAAGGTGTCTTGACTATTAAGCCGGCAATGCAGGTTAATAAAAAAAACTGGGGAACAGGGATTTGAACCCCGACTAACTGATTCAGAGTCAGTCGTGCTACCATTACACTATTCCCCAGTAAATACCGCGTTGGCAGATAGTTATATCAACCAACAGCGGAAGAATACTGATCATCTAACAACAAAATCTACCCGCAATAACGACATATTGCAAGAAAATAGTATTTTTCATACATTCCGGTCATCACTGCGAACCTTCCGCTGATGAAGGCGTTTTGTCTCCGATGCGTACATAGTGTACAGCAGCTACCATCACAAGGAAAAAGACAAATAGGAAGATGCCGAACCATTTCAGTTTCAGGTACAGGCTCCATAAGCTCCCGATACCGGCTCCGAGACAGGCCAGGCCCATCAGCACGTTCCACAAGACCCGACGAGCGCCCCTGGGCATATTATCTCCCATAACCTTTCTCTGGTTCATCAGCCAATAGAAGGCGAAGTACGCGATCGGCAGCAGGCACATAGCAAAAACAGACGTCGGCATAGCCAGTCACATCTTGGCGTCTTTCCAGAAAAACGGCACAATCAAACTGATTGAGACCATCAGACTGCCGATTCGCTGTGTCCAGCCTTTGGCCGGCCTGTTTAGTAGTTCGCAGAAGCACAGACCGTTAATCAGCATCAACATCGTCGCGGCGTTCATAGCCATACCGAGTACGCCAAAACCGAAAACATAGCCGGCAATCCCTTTTCCCATTAGTGGCGCGATGGTATCAGCCAGATTGAATGCGTCACGTTTGACCATAACGGCTGCCATTTTTCTATCGGCCTCGGGGAGATTTTTTGTCCGTTCGACTACCTGCTCTGAGGATAATTTGTCGAATTCTTCACTACCGATTTCAAATTTTAAACGATCTTCAAGGAGTCCCTGATAGGGCTTGATGAGGTTGGGGGCCGGTTCAAGTTTGGCTCCCTGGATTTCCGCATCAGTGAAACCGAATCCCTTCGCCGGCTGGGCATGGAACTGGGAAGCAGCGGAAATGACTACGCAACCGGTAACCAGTATGAAGGGAATAAACAGTCCTGTGGAAAGGTCGAAGATCGCCATCCCACGGAAGTCCTTATCCCAGCCCTTACGCAGCATGGAGTAGGGCAGCAGAAAAGTCATATTAATCCCCACAGCGGTAGCGGCGGCACTTATCATCACGTCGCGTTGCCAACCAACGATGAGGTCGCTCCAGAAACACTGGAATTTATCGGCTACCAAAACAATATGACTGCTGATTTCGGCTGTCGGCCTCGAAAACAGACTCAGGTCGGGGATCAGGCCGGCCCAGATTCTGCTCCAGTCCAGCGCTCCTTCGGTACTCAGCTTAATAACCACGCCAAAGAAGCAAATCACGATACAGCCGACCATAATCTTTACGAGCGTTTCGAATATTTTTACACCCCAACTGCCCTGGATATAGAGCATTACCACGGTTATGGCAGCCGCCAGCATAATAAACCCAGCCAGATACTTCCCATAAGGGTCCGGAAGCAGGGTGGATTCGGGTCCGAAGGTGCTTCTGAAGAGGTTTTGTTGAAAGGCGGCTATACCGAGCGAAAACTGCGGCATTGCCCAGACCATATTGGCCATCATCGAGGCAATCAGCCAGCCCCAGCCAAGAACCGGGCTTACGTGCTGATTGATGTCACGCAGGGGACGGCGACCTGTGGAGAGTGTAACGTATGAGATTGCGCTGAGCATCACCACACCAAGGATCATGGCCATAGGCTGTAACCACATAAAGCTGAAGCCGACTAAAACGCCGAGGTACAATGACGATGACATAGAGCCGCCGCCCAGTGTAATCGCGCTTTGCAGCCAGCCTGGGCCGGACAGCCTGGCAAAAACCCCTGCCGTGGCAAGAGTGCCCTTCTTTTTGGCCCCCAGAATCATCTCGCGGTGTTTTTCAATCTTTGGATTTAAGGAAAATTGTTTTTGTTCTTCAGAATTATTGCTCATATTCACACCTTTCTGCTTACTCGATTTCTGTTTCTCGATTTAAAATATGACGACATTATATTGTTGTCAGACTATAAAGTAAAATGATTTTTACCATTAAGACGCCACTGCCAATGGGAAGATTGTTTTTGAG
>DAOWIP010000247.1 GCA_030640865.1 Sedimentisphaerales bacterium
GATTGTTAGTATGTACACTAAAACTGCCGGACTCGGACCCGGCAGCAGCGTATTTGAAAAAGTGCATACTTGACTACGCCGGCAGCGACCGGTTCCACCCACGCACCTATGTAGCTCCACAGGAAATTGCCAATCGCTTGAAAATAAAGCTGCCTGGTCCGGAAAAACAACACAAAACAGACCAGGCATTTGATCCATTTGCACAGCAGGTGAAATAAAGGTGTCCGGTACTTTTTTTGGGCAGCAAAGCTGGACCAGGAATAGTTATTCGGATTGTCAACGATTTCGGCGTGTAAGGGATTGGCTTCGATGTATCGCAGGACGGTTAAGTAATGACTGTCGCCCTGGACAGGAAAGCTTTTGTAGCCGCATAAGGTTATTCGTTTTGGCCTGCTCATGCCGTAAGAATAACGGAAAAACAAAGAAAAGCAAGAAAAAAGGTACCGGACACCTTTAATTCACAATCAGCAGGATAAGGGCAGCAGCGATAACGGAAACGATCATCGTTACTACGCCGATCATACCAAGAATATCTTTAGTCTTATCGGGGACAGACCCGAACGGCTTATTCACGGTTTCCAATGACTGAACCAGCGTCCGTTGTGGGAAGTTGAGATAACTATATCGGCCGGCACCGGACTCCGCGGTGGAGGGTGCGGGTTCTTCGGCCTTGCCCTCGACTTCGGCTAACTCCTTCATCACCACCTGGTCAACCTCGCTAACTGCCTGGTCGGTTTCAGTCGCCTGGTTTGCATCGGTTGGTTGATCTGCCTCGGTCGCGGGCTGAGTCTGGTCGGTCTTAGGGGTGGTCTCGGCTGTCGGCTCGGTTTGCTCGGACGGATTTGATGAAGGTTTGGCTTGGTTGGACTGTTCGTCTGCCGGTGTATCTGCGGTTGGGGCGTCCTGTGTTTGCGGCTCATCGTCTTCATCCGCTCCGCCTATATCCGGCAGATTGTCGATGATACTCTGTGCTTTCTGAGGGTCTTCATCGGGAGCTATTTGCGATTCAGCCTGGCTGGGTTGCCGTTCGGTCTCATTATCGTCGGCGGGTTTCTCCGGCTGTACGGACTGAGGTTCTTTTTGCTCGGCGGCGGGTGTTTCCGTGATTTCCTGTTCGAGTTGGGCCGGCGTTTCATCAATATCGTTGGTTTCGGGTGTCGGTTCATCTTCAACAGCGGCCGGCGTATCTGTGGTGGAAACCTTTTCATCTTCGGCGGTTACTGGTTCATCCTGCTCCAGTTCCTCCGCCAATTCGGCGAGTACATCATCAATATTGTTGGCGGATTCTGCGGGTGCTTCGGTGGCGGTATCAGTAGGTATATCGGCGGTCTGATTTTCCGTACCTGATTTGTCAGCCTCATTCACTTGCTCATTCACTTGCTTCGGTTCGTCGTCCTCGCTTACCTCTTCCAGCAGGGTATTTAATTCTTTTTCGAGATTGTCCAGTGTGTTGTCAACCTCGCTGACCCTATTGCCAGGGCTGGTTAAATCGACATCTTTCTCCTGAATTGAGGCTTGGTTCTCGGCACTGTCGTCCTGGCCCAACTGATCATCGACGTCCGCCAGTGAATCGGCGGCAGCGGCCAGCAGACCATCAATATCGCCCGGCTGGGTAGATTCGGCAGGTTTTTTTTCGGCGGCTGAACCGTTGTCCGCCCGGCTTTTCTCATCCGGCGGCGGATCGGTTGGACCGGATATTGTCGGGTCGTTTTCCTGTTTGTTTTCGTCTTTTTGTGAGTCCTCGGACATGATTGCCATATTCCCTTGATAAAATAAGTTCACCATTGATAAACATAATAATTAGTATTACTTTTATCGGTTGAATAACCAGGGCAATCTATCGACCAATACCTTATACTACCTATTTACTACTACAGGAGTGCCAATGAAGCGTTATCGGTTCTTTTGCCGTCCTATAAATACGCCGCTTATGGAGCTTTCCGGCACCGAGGCCCATCACCTTGCCAAAGTGCTCAGACTCGATGTTGGCGGAGAAGTGGAGGTGTTCGACGGAGCCGGTACGTTGGCCCATGCGACGATAACCGAAATACATAGGGAGAAGGTAAGCTTAACGGTGGACTCTGTTCAGCAGACGTCGCAGCCTGACCGGGGCCAAATCGTTATTGCAGCAAGCATAGCCAAAGGAGAACGATTTGACTGGCTTATCGGCAAATGTACCGAATTGGGCGTCGATCGGATTATGCCTGTTTTGTACGAGCGGACCGTAAAGCAGTCTCGCAATCCGAGGACTATCGAGCGATGGGAAAACCTGACCATCGCGGCGGCAAAACAGTGCCGTCGTCTTTTCCTGCCCCGAATCGATCCGCCTCGACCATTAAGCGATGTCCTGCAAAACATAAAAAGCGATTACCCACAAGGGCATATCCTGCTGGGCAGCCTTAATGCGCAAAACCCCTCATTAATCAGGCAAAAGTTCGGTCTTTCCGACGTGATTGCCTTTATCGGCCCGGAAGGTGGCCTGACAGATAATGAAAAAAATCTGCTCGAAAAAAACAACGCCCAACCTGTCCGCCTGACCGATACTACACTGCGTATCGAAACCGCCGCGATAACCTTCGCCGCAATCCTTACGACAAAACTCCGCGGATAAGAAAAAACAGACACTATGCCAAGTATATTGACATATTCAGGTGTCACGGGGCGCTTGAAAATCGGCCAGTTGAGGGCGCCTCAAAACCGGCCACCCAATGTGATGATTTATAGTTGCTGTTTTCATTTTTTGCAAGTATTTTGCTGACTTTCAGAGGTTATTTCTCAGATTTGCTGCTATCCGTTTTGGATTTTCTTGCTGATCCGCTCTTCAATCGGTAGCTTCTGCCCGTAATCTGAACAATCTCGGCATGATGCAGGAATCGGTCCAGGATTGCGGTCGCGGAAGGGGTGTCGCCCAGGAGTTTGCCCCAGTCCTCCAGCGGCCGGTTACTGGTCATAATCGTTGAACGAACTTCGTAACGACGCATAATCACTTCAAAAAGATATTCGCTACTATTTCTCGGTAATTGTTTCATACCCATATCATCGATTATCAACAGATCGGGTTTAAGGTATTTCGCTAAAACTTTATCCGTTTGGCCCAGAGCTTCATCCTGCATAAAATCACGTACAAGGTCAAAGATCGAACGATATCGAACCGTGTGACCGCTTTTGATCGCCTGATAGCCTATCGCCTGAACGATATGGCTTTTGCCGGTGCCGGGCGGGCCGAGTAACAATATGTCATTAACCTGGCGAATGAATCTGCAACTGGCAAAATCATAGACCTGTTTCTTTTTGATAGAACTGTTAAACTGCCAGTCAAAATCCTCCAGACTCTTGAGTTCCCGAAAGCCTGCCTGTTTGATTCTTCTTTCGATAAGTCTTTCCTGACGTATCAGAAGTTCATCCTGAAGGATAAGCTCTAAAAACTGTTCGTGTGAGAGCTTGTTGCCGGCGGCCTCCTGAAAACGAATCTCCAGTGAACCGGCTAATCCTGAAAGCCTGAGTTTTCTTAATGATGTCAATAAAGATTCACGCATTTGTTTTACTCCTTTTATCATTGATATTTTTTCGCTTTTTTTCACCTTCACAAGAAACGGGTGGAAAAAAGAAAGAAAAGATATCTATTCATTATTTTCAACAAAATCCTGATAATCACTCATGCCACGTATGATCGGATGCTCTTCCATAAATTCCATCATCTGCTGGGAAGGCGCATCCTGTTCGATAATATTCCTGACCGTCCTCAAACGCCATGCGCCGTGAGACAAAGCCTTTTGACAGGCATTTTCTATTTGTTTATGAGAATACTTCCTGCTTAAAGATAACAACCCCAGAATTGCTCGTTGTGAGGTTACGCCTCTTATATCGAATAACTGTTTCGCCCAGCGATGGCTATATGTGCCTATTAGAAAGGTCCTCTGTAACAGCCATTGGGCGCCTTTTTCAATACCGCTGCGTTTGTGTTGATGGATGTGTTTGTCGTCAGTCTTAAATTTGCCCGGCTCTATTTTGGCATGCATGGTGATCTGGTGCATCCTGCTGTCAAATACTCGAACCAAACGGCCATCCCACCGAACCCACACCTTACGACCGACATACTCCGGAGGAACCGAATAATATGATTTGTCTACTTCAATATAGCCGTCACGGTGAACACTGCGACGAGCTTCGCTGAACGAAGGGAAATAACCGGCGGGCAATTCTTTTAAGGCGGTTTTTTCCTTCTCCCTGAAAACCTTCTCTACCTGCTGACGAGTTGTGCCGTGGATGCGTTTGTCTGCTGTATTTTGCTCCCACCCAAGCAAATATTCGTTCTGCTCGTTAAGAGAGTTGAACACCCTGCCTTTGAGAGCATTTAATTTTACATATTTTATGCCATTTTCCACCTTGCCTTTATGGCGAGGCATATAGGGCCTGGTAGGCAATATCGCTGTGCCGTAATGGATACAAAATGATTGAAGTTTCGGAACTATCTCAGGATCGTACCAGTCTGCCTTGCTCACCGCTGCCTTGAGATTATCGATTACTATGATTTGGGGCACTCCGCCGAAATACCAGAAGGCGTTCTCCATGCAACGCAGAAAATTATCGGTTGTCTGATGAAATACCGTTTCGCTGTATGCCTTGCGGGAACAGCTTAAGACTATGCGAAAGACATAGCTCCTTTTACGTCGTCCGTTGGGCATTATTATTGACGAGGCGGTGCCAAAATCGACCTGGGCCTCCATACCCGGCGAACATTCCATACGCCTGAAGGGCAGTGGATTCGTCGTCCTGAGCTTGCCGACATAACGGCGGACACTGTAATAACTGCCGGTGAAATTGTGCTCAATGGACAAATCCTGATAGATTCGACGTGCGGAGAGTTCCTGCTGAAGCTTGGATACGATGGTCTTATGATAACAGACACATTGGCTTGTTGAGCCTGGTGGAACCTTGATCTGGTCCACCTGGGAGCCGGGGGGCGCTTTGGCCGGTTTTGAATTGCCAAGGGCCATCCCGGATAAACCGTATGTTGCCTGCTCACCGGGCGATTCGGCAGGCTCCTGTCTGGAAGAATCTCCTTTGGTAGCCCGCTTTACCTGTTGCTCACGGAGCTTGAAATACCTGCCGACCGTTTCCCTGTGGATGCCTAACTCTTGTCCTATTCGACGGTTAGACCAACCGTTGTCTTTGAGTTGTAGTATTAGTTGTACCTGTGCCATCTTCAAATAGTTCGCCATTTTGAGCCTCCGCTAATCTGTTTTTTACCCAGATTAACAAAGGCAATCGTTTTAACTATTCAAATTTGGCCGGTTTTATAGCGCCCCACTATGGCCGGTTTTCAGCGCCCCTTGACAGCTGATTAGTTCTCAGAAGCTCCAGCCTACGCCCAGGATATATTTTGTGTCGGTGCCGCCTACGTTTTCGGCTGGTGTGGAATCGTAATCAAAGATCGCCTTGAAACTGCCGAACATCGACCTGTTCAAGGCAACCCGAACTTCAGCGTCCGTTGTTAAATAATAATCCGAGACGGAACCGGTTATGCTGGGGTAATAGACCATATTATGGAAGAAATTGATCCCTTGATAAAGCTCCTTGTCAAAATGATACCCCATCTGGACAGCAAGCTCATCGCTTTTGGTGGTTTCGCCGTGAGTAGTGTACTGCTCGCACAAAATCGACAGACCCAAATCACTCGAAAAATTCATCTTGTCCGACTCAATCCACTGATAACCACAACCAACACCAGTAATGATACGGCTGTCAAGATCGGCAATATGGTCCTTTTTGAAATTGCCGCTGATATAATTATAGAGTTTTTTACCAAAGAAATAGTCGTACTTGCCACCCATAATGAAACTTTCTTCGGTGGTAACCTTCTCTTCCTTGCCGGTCAAGGCGTCCGTCTCTTTCGTGCGACTGACCATGTATCGTCCGAAAATATTGGTACGATCCTTTTCAGAACGACGGGTGGCGTCGAAACTGGCACTGCCGTTTTCGCTGAAGGTATTGCCGTGAGTACTGGTCAGGCCCGCGGTAACATTGCCGGCCCATTTGACCTTCGGTTTGGGCGGCGGATTGACAGCCGTAACATCGGCGAAGGCGAAGCTTTGCGCCTTCAATATGTCCGTGGCCTCAAGGGCCAAACGGCCGGGCTGATCCTGCCGTGCCCTGCTCTTGATAACCGTTCCGTCTTTCAGGAAAACCTCAATCGGCTCGGCAGTCTCGAATGTCCGCACGTCAGTTAGGTCCGCTGTTATATCGCCAGCCAAATCGGCCTTGAAAACCAGCTTACCGTCCGTAATACGCATAAATGTGCCGGTGAGCCTGTCGCCGTTTTTAAAAACCAAGACATCAGCCAGGCTACTGCCGGCAAAGCCGAGAACTACCATGAGGAAAAAATATCGTTTCATAACAAAGCTCCTTTCACGTTTTGTACAGGTTGTGTTCTGCCGACCCTTCGGGCCTACTAATGAAAAAAACCGTAAATACAGAGTACTGCGTGGGCCACAGGCCCACGCTGCAATTTTTTGAGCATAGCACAAAAAATAGAGCAGTGGAACAGATGAGCAGTAGAACAGGTGAAAAATCAGTTAATACGAGTATGTAAAATAAATAGCGATTATTGAAACAACCTGTTCCACTACGGTCTCCTGTTCACCTGATCCAC
>DAOWIP010000434.1 GCA_030640865.1 Sedimentisphaerales bacterium
ATATACTGTCGCGTGTTAATTGGTATTGACGGAAAAATAAAAAAGAATGGCCGTGCTAAGCGGGGTGTTAGCGGTACCCTGTACTCGCAATCCGCTATAGCGAGGCTGAATTCTTTTCCGAGGATCGGTGGCGCTGGGCCACTATTGTCCTAAGTAGCGTTGATCGCCGGGTCCCATGCAAACGGACGGCGCGAACCTGGTCAGGCCGGGAACGGAGCAGCCATAAGCGTTTAGTTCGTTGTGCCGTGGAATAACCTGGCAGTAGCCGGCTGGGATAACATACTCAGCAAGACTGTTTCGACGAAAAGTGCACGGCCGTTTTTTTTAGTATATGAGTGTGTGAGTGTATGGGTAAATGAGTATATGGGTGTGTGAGTAGATGAGTGGTAGTTCATGTCTTATACAGTTTTAGCAAGACGGTACAGATCAGAAACGTTCGACGACGTGGTCGGTCAGCAGGCAGTAGCGCAAACACTCAAAAACGCGATCGAGGGAGATCGTGTAGCTCACGCGTATCTCTTTAACGGTACACGCGGTGTAGGCAAAACAAGTATGGCCCGTATCCTGGCCAAGGCACTTAACTGTCTGGCCTTCGACAAACCCACCGCCAGGCCCTGCTGTAAATGCGAAAGCTGTATTGCCGTCAATGAAGGCAACGACATCGATGTCATAGAAATCGACGGGGCAAGCAATACCGGCGTTGACCATATCCGAGAACTACGACAAAACGCCATCTATAGGCCGGCACGGGGACGCTTCAAAATATATATCATCGACGAAGTGCATATGCTCTCCACCGGAGCGTTTAACGCACTTCTGAAAACACTCGAAGAACCGCCCGAACACGTTAAGTTCATTATGGCAACCACCGAACCTAATAAGGTTCTGCCTACAATCCTCTCTCGCTGTCAAAGGTTCGACTTTCGCAATATCCAGGCCAACGACATTGCCAATCACCTGAAAAAAATTCTGACCGATGAGAAAATGGAAGCCGAGGACACACTGCTGCGACGGATAGCACGGCTGGCACGCGGGTCGATGCGAGACGCCCTGAGCCTGTTAGACCAACTCCTCAGTATGAGCGACAAAAAACTCACCCTGGAACTATTGGACGAGTTGCTCGGAACTCCACGCTCCGAACTAATCATCGGCCTGGTCGAGGCAATCGGTCAAAATAACCTCTCCGCAGCATTGATACAAATCGATAAGGCACTACAGGAAGGACTGGCACTGGAACAACTCGCCAAGGCACTACAAGGACATTTTCGAGACCTGATGATCCTACGCAACTGCCCGGATGATACGGAACTGGTGGATTTGAGCGATAAAACGGTCCGCGAAAAAATGACCGAGCAGGCAAAAATGTTCGACGATGCCGCACTGGTCTATAACATTACCGTTATGGAAGAACTGCTTCGCGCTGTTAAGACAAGCGGATCGGGTCGGCCACTCTTCGAGGCGGCAGTAGTCCGAATGACTGTCAGCGAACGATTCAGCGATACAAAAGCACTGATCGAACAATTACAGCAACTACAATCCGCCCCGGCAAGCCCGAGCCATGGGAACCCCGTAACGCAAAGCCAATCCGTACCGGCTGCTCCCGCACCACGGCCTGCTACTCCTGTTAAATCGGAGAAAACCGCGTGGGGCAAAGCCCCACCCTACGAACCTCCCGCTCCGCGACCTGCCGTAGCAGAAAAGGCACAAAGGCCGCAATATGAGCCGACAGAAAAAAAACAATTCCAAAAACAATTTACGCCGCCTGAAACGCTGGACATAGAATTCCTACAGCAGCAATGGCGGAATATATTAGACGAAATTGAAAATCGCGGTAAAAAAAACTTAGTTGCCTTTGTGCAATTATCACAACCGCTTTCCTGGGAGGAACAGACATTAACCATACAATTCCGTCCCGAACAAAACGGAATGCGTAGTCTTCTTCAGGACCGTCCGGAACAAATGCGGGAAATCGGAGAGGTCTTGGCCAACATTCTGGCTCAGTCGGTAAAATTGTGCTTGGCACCACCCGGTGCCGCCGATACGAATAAATCGGAGAAAACCGCGCGGGGTAAGACCGAACCGGTTGAGCCGAGTCCGGCCGCAAAAACAAATGGCGGGCATGGCCCGCCCTACAAGACTGAACCGGAGCCAAAAGCAAGCAGTACCAAGATGCCGCCTGGCGCCAAGCCGAGCCAGACCGAAATAAATGAAGCTATGCAGGAACCGCAGATAAGAAAC
>DAOWIP010000055.1 GCA_030640865.1 Sedimentisphaerales bacterium
CCAACCATGTCAAGAGCGAATTCCTCGCCAATATGAGCCATGAGATCAGGACTCCGATGAATGCGATTATCGGTTTTGGGGATATATTGCAGGATACCCGGCTGAATGAGGAGCAGTTGGATTATGTTCAGACCATAAACCGCAGTGGGAATGCCCTGCTGTCCATTATCAATGACGTTCTGGACTTCTCTAAAATTGAGGCCGGAAAAGTATTGCTGGATGAGATTGATTTCGACATCGAAGTGCTTGTTTGTGATGTTTGTGAAATAATCAGGCCAAAACTAACGGATGGGGATGTGAAATTACTTTACCATATCGATGATGATGTGCCGAATCTGCTAAAAGGTGATCCCGGCCGTCTGCGTCAGGTGCTGATCAATCTTATGGGCAACGCCTCCAAGTTCACCAGGTCCGGGGAGATCGAACTGAATGTGAAAATGGTGGGGCAGGAGTCAGATAAGCTGACAATAGGCTTTGCCGTACGGGATACGGGTATCGGAATTCCGAAAGACAAACAAGACCGGATATTTGCCGCGTTTCAACAGGCGGACGGTTCGACCACGCGTAAATATGGCGGCACGGGTCTGGGGCTGGCCATTTCCAAAAGTATTATAGAAAATATGCAGGGTCGAATCTGGTTAGAAAGCGAACCAGATATGGGCAGTACCTTCTTCTTCAATGTGTCTTTGGCCAAGGTGACCGGACTACCTACGACACCTGACGTTGTTGCCGCGAAATCTGTCGATGAGAATCTTAAACATTCCGCGCGTATCCTGTTGGCGGAAGACGACAAGGTTAATCAAAAGCTGGTGATGGCGTTATTGACCAAGGCCGGCCATGCCGTGGATATAGCAGAGAATGGATGGGAGGCTCTGAAGAAGGTAAAGGCGTGCAATTATGATCTGGTCTTTATGGATGTACAAATGCCGATTATGGATGGCCTAAAGGCCACGGTAGCTATCAGAAGAACCGGTTTTAAGGACCTGCCCATTATCGCAATGACAGCCAACGCGTTCCAGAGTGACAAAGACCAGTGTCTGGAGGCAGGGATGAACGAGTTTCTTTCCAAACCCATTAAACGAGAAGAAGTGCTCAAACAGATTCAGAAATGGGTTTTGGACCGCCCCCGAACGCTGATTGCTGTCTCTCCATAATTGTGGAATTCAACCTTTCGGCTGTTCTTTCTCTCCGGCTGCTTATCGAAGCCCATTTCCGGCCACCGGCGGGCAATTTCCACCTGATATGGACGCCAGCGTCAACCTTACGGCAAAATATCAGGGTTTCACTCGCGGGAATTCCCATACGCGGTACGTATAATCAAATGGCTTGCGATTATTCCTGAATACTGGTATTATTTGGTGGCGATTGGATGGATTGGTGAGGAAATCAGTGAAAAATTCTCAACACAAAAATTGGTAAGCGTTCACGCAAAATACTGATATCGTCCCAAAGGTTGGGGCGTGGATATGTTTTGGCTATACCGAAAAAAATCTTCCTTTTTAGCGGCTCCGAATTTGACTTTTTTTATTTTTCCGAAAGAGGCTGTTCAACAGGTGAAAGCAAAAAAATGTATCAGCAGGTGAAACTTTGGAAAACAAACGGACGATAACCTAACTACTTGGCGTTAATGTGTTTATGCTTTCACCTGAAATCAATTATGTCGGAAAAATAAAAAAAGTCAAATCCTCCACCGCGAAAAAGAGTATTTTTTTCTGCCACAGGGCAAGATAGACGCCAACGTCAAAAGTAATTTGACCCTCTGATTTTGGAGTGTTGGCATTGTTTTTCGGACTTTTGACGGTTACATGAACTTAACCTGCCTTCGGCGGGACTTTTTTGCCACAGAGCCATCCAGCTCGAAGACTCGTTCTACTTCATCGCTTTTTCAGCAATATCTTTGCGATAATACGCGCCCTCAAAATTAATCATTTTGACTGCTTCATAAGCTCTGCTTTGCGCCTCTGATATATTCGCGCCCATCGCGGTTACACCCAGCACTCGTCCCCCGTTTGTAATCAGTTTATCGTCCTGCGTTTTTGTGCCTGCCTGAAAAACTTTAACATCCGGATTTTTTTCAGCGTCTTCGATCCCTGTTATAACTTTTCCTTTTTCATAATCGCCCGGGTAGCCGCCGGACGCCATCACCACGCATACCGCCGGCCGCGGGTCCCACGACAGATCGATCTTGTCCAGGGTTCCGTCGCAGACTGCCGTCATTATCTCCAGCAAATCCCCTTTCATCCTCATAAGAATCGGTTGAGTTTCCGGGTCGCCGAAGCGGGCGTTGAACTCCAACACCTTCGGGCCGCCGGCCGTCAGCATAAGTCCCGCGTACAAAACACCTTTATATGGTGTATCGTTACGGTTCATACCATCTACCAGCGGCACTAATATTTCTCGTTCTATTTGGCTAATGAGTTTTTCTGTAACTATCGGCGCGGGACTATAGGCGCCCATTCCGCCGGTATTCGGACCGGTATCGCCGTCGCCGATGGGCTTGTGATCCTGTGCTGACTCCATAACGTAAATATTGTGCCCATCAACAAATGCGAGAATCGAGGCTTCCTGACCGATCAGTTTTTCCTCGACCAGAACATGGTTTCCGGCATCGCCGAAGACGCGATCAACCATAATTTTTTCCGCCGCCAGTATCCCATCGGACGGTTCGTCGCAAACAAATACACCCTTACCCTTAGCCAGGCCGGTAGCCTTGACGACCACGGCACTATCGCGAGAGGCGATATAAGCCCTGGCGTCCCGGAAATTATCGAAAGTGCGGCCCTCAGCGGTGGGAATAGAGCTGGAGTGCATTATCTTTTTGGCGAATGCCTTGTCGGCCTCAATGGCGGTCGCGGCGGCGGTAGGGCCGAAAGCCCTTATACCAACATCACTTAACGCATCGACCAGCCCGGCGGCTAACGGGTCCTCCGGTCCGACGGCCACCAGGTCAATCTTCTTTTCCTGAGCGAATCTGACCAAGCCGACTATGTCATTATCCTTAATCTTCACATTAGCACCAAGCTGGACAGTGCCGGGATTGCCCGGAGCAATGTATAGCTGCTTTAACTGTCTGGACCTGGATAATTTCCACGCGAGCGTATGCTCACGCCCACCACCACCAACTAATAAAACTCTCATTGCAGCCTCCTGTTGTATTGCCCCGATGTATTGTTCTGAAAAAAGGTGTTAAGGTTCGGGTGGCACCTTTCTGTATTTCAGAGAGGTGCTCCTGTACAATCCTCGGCATTGAACCCAGCGAAATTATACTAACTGACCACTAATTAGTATATGTTGCGGAAGCTGATATATAGCGTGCCACGGCCGTATCGGCCGTGTTTTATTACGTTCTTTAGATAGTTTCCCGGCGATACGCCGGAGGCACACACTTTCCGCAACAGTAACTAATTATACATAAAATATACCGTTGCCTCGCAGTCGGTATCAACCGTTACCCTGACCCAGTGGGCACTGAAGCCGTCGGGGAATTCGTGGTGCGCATATCCGCTACGGGCGGGTACTTTGATGGTCTTGTATGTTTTCCATGTACCATTTCCGAGGAAGTCCACTTCGATAGTGAATCCGACCGTCGTTTCCGCGTTATGGGCCAGATGCACGACCTTTTTGTCAAAGCCGGTCATCAGGAATGGATCGGAGGTAGTGCCTGCCTCTACCGGACTTTCCCACCAGGGGCCGCCCCAGCCGGCCGGTTTACCCATTTGCCAGAGGTCGTCGATATTACCGAACCACAGACCTGACTGCGGCTGTCCGACGGCGTTGTCTGTCTGGTCGCCAGCCATCACCAGAAGGCCGCGCCAATAACAGAAGTCCGGCACAATACGCAGGTGAGTGCAAATCGGACGGATGCCCCAGACTTTCCCCTCATAAGTCAAAGCGGGCAGGTCGTAAAACATACCGTGTATGTCCATCAGGTATCGCTCGGTTTGCGCCTCACGGATTCTCATCCATTCGGTATTCCACGAATGGTCGAACGAATGACTGGCCTTGGGCAGCAGGTATCGGGACCATTTGCCGCCGTGCAGTACCCGCAGGACTACCGAAGATTTTGTCCATCCCGTGGCATAGAGTGTATTACCATACTTGCCGCCTGCATGGGGATTCTGTTTGCCGGAGACGCCCACGAACGGGTTTCGCTCGAGAACCGTCCATTTTTTGCCGTCCCACTCGGCCAGACGCCCGGCCTGTCGCTTGCCGAGAAAATCCATCTCTGTATATGTGTTATTGGCCACTACGACCCGGCCTTGGGCGGTATGGGCGCCTTTGAAATGAGGTTCGACATACCTTTTTTTGCCCACCACTACGGAGTGCTGTGTGTCGCTGATGGGAAGTTCCAGTTCCTCGCACAGGTTGAACAGTTTTTTAGCTTTGAGAGTATGCACGTCCACCTCAAAGAAGCCCCCTTCCATGCCCATGAAATAGACCTTGTTTTTCGGGTCGGTCAGGTGTCGCATGGTGGCGGTGAGCCGATAGCCCTTAATCGCGTGGATAGTTCGGACATTGCCCTTGGCGTCAATTGCATGTGGGCCGATAAAGACCTGTTTCGATTCCCAGTGAACCAGTCGGTTGGCGTAGGTGCCGGTAACCGAGGCGGGATGAAGACGCATGGTCATATCTTCGCTGATTTCATACAGCCCGATACCCTTGCCGCTAATATGGGCTACATAGCCGATAGCCCACAACTTGTTCGCCCAGGGGATAAGGGCGCCTATGCCGGTTTCGCTCGTGCTGCCGACTCCGTCGGCCAATACCGTCAAATTGGGAAACACACCATTGATCTGGATTGGAACATCGCGCACTCCATTTTTTGCCGCTGACACCGCATCCGCGTTTCCCGATCCGGTCTGGGCGTGAGTAAGCTCAACCATGACCAATAATACCAACATGACTGGAATCAAACTTTTTTTCATCTTAACAGATCTCCTATGTTTAAAATAGTTTCAGTTTTACAATTTCGTTATTTCAGGCAGCGACCAGCGGGAGTGTCTATTCGCCGTCCATGATGAAAAGAAAAAGTGGCTGTGCCACCTCCTTTTTTCGGTTAATAAGTATTCATGGGTCAGTCAGCAGTCCGTCGGGTGGGAAAGACAGAATCGACCCAGACAGTAACTTTGCCGGCATCGACGGTCTTGGGGCAGTCCGGGCAGATCGCTTCCTTTGTCGTACCCAGGTGGATGACGCGGAAGTCCTTCAATGTTAATGGGTTTTCCTTCCTGGTATCCTCAACAATCAGGTAAAAACGCCTGGGTTTTTCAGAATCTGTTCCCATCATATCCACCAGATCGGTAAAGTCCAGCACGAACGTGGCTTCGCAAGCTGTACTGGTCCCGTCGAAGGCACGACCCTTAAAGTACCATGTCTTATTTTGGCCGCTGAACAGGTGGGGCTGCCAGGTCCGTGTCGGCTTGTTCCGGCCGACATCGGAAACCCCAAGAGCTACCTTCACCTGCCCCCGGACCTTGTGATGGATGGTGAAACGCGCGATAATTTTGGGCTGGTGATGACGCTTGTTGCCAATGACCAGGTGATAAGCCCTGTGGTCGAACAAATTCCAGGCCGGCTTGCGTTTTTCAGGCGACCAGTCCGGCACACTCGACCGACGGCGGATCGAATCGTACGAAAACCAACGGAAACCGCTATTATCTCCCTGGCGGTCCACGAACGATGACTCAGAGACCTTGAAGGCGCCTTTTTCGCCACTATCGACCTTGCCGTTCTGGTTTATGTCAGTCCAGACGTCATCGTTGTAGCCGATAGCACACATGGCATGGCCCCCGCGATTGCTGGCCATCGCAACCACCTTTGTACCAACCAGAGTATCGTCGGCGTCAGTAGCCGGGTCGTTGGAGAAGGTCATCCAGAGACGTCCTCGAGAGTGTGTGTATATAATAATCCCATACCCGTTAATCAACATCTGTTTGATCAGGCGAATTCCCGCCTCGGTATCCACGTCGGCAATGTATTCGGCCTGTTCGATGCGGTGGCTCAACGCGCTGAGCCAGGTATCCGGGTCGGTATTCCATTCGGCGGGCTTATCCCTTTCGAAGGGATACTGATCCCACGTCGCGGCGCCGTGGTCGCGCAGAATCGGATAAATATCCGTGTACATCGTACCGCTTCGGCGACTGGCGAAGTTATGGACCCATTGTGGCGAATATTTAGTGTGGTCGTCGTTGTCCTTATTGTCTTTGACCGTTTTGCCGTCGATGATGTCAAGCAGCTTGTTATTATGAGTGAACTGATAATACACAATTGCAAAAGACTGACAGGCGCCGGTCCTGTGTTCCCGGTCTTTTCGGTCACGGCCTTTTTGTTCCCGGTTTTTTCGGTCAAGGCCGGAGGAGACATCCCCTCCCCTAAGCCGCCTGTCCCGTCGCGTCCGAATGAAGTTCGGATCGTTCAGGAGCTTGGGTGAGACGTTCTGCGAGCGTATTTCCGGAAAAGATTTCAGAGCACTGTTGTCCACCCGCGAAGGCATTATTTCAAATTCCGATGGGGCGTCTATATCGCCGGTTACGGTGTCGTCAGGTGGTGATACGGCAAGTTGGGTGTCCAGGAGCGGTTTGCCGCGGCTGATGCGCTCGGCGTTAACGCGTTTGAGTCCCAAAGCGTTGAGCCTGACGGCCCGAATCCGCTGAAAGAGAGCTTGCTTTTTCACCTTACTGTCGCGTACAGAGCCGGAGGTTGCTGGTTTAATGTCGGAGTTTGTCTTTTCAAGGTATTGTCGAATAGTGTGGGCCAGATTACGACCGAAAGCCCTGGCGGAGTCGGCGGTTACAGCCTTGCCGTCAGCAGTGGCGTATGGGAACTCGATAGTTACAGGCACTAAAATTCCCGGCAGTTTGCTGCACCAGCCACGATTCATTTTAGGCAGTGGATCTGAATATTTGTTGTTTGCGGCAGAATATACCAACGATCCCTTCTTTTGCTGCTCAAGAATATGGCAGAACTCCAGAGTGTTCTTATGGAGTGGCTCGGCTTTGCCGGCAAAGAAAAAGATGTTTTTATCGTTGTAGTAGGGGCTGTGCATATCCAAAGATATGCGTAGTTTGCCATTCGACCACTTCGGTACAAATTTCCGCAACGCCGCAACTGATGGATAGATACTTTTGCCGAGATAATCGCGGTTATGGTCATGAGGTTTGCGGTTCTTGCCCTGGTCGCCTTCTTCAACGCCGTCCTTATCCATAAACGGAATTGCCAACACTTCAACATTTTTGCGGAACCACCGTCCATCGTCGGTCTCGGCGAGGATAGCTTCAAGAATACCCTCAAGGCAGTAACTGGCCGTCGTTTCGCATGAGTGGTGGCGGCAGGTAAGCAGGACGCGGTACATCGGCTCGCCTTGTACTTTGCCTAAGTGTAATCGCTCTATGGAGCGGCCCTTTCGGCTTTTGCAGAGTTCCCGGACACCCAGATGGGAGTTTTTAGCGTGGGTC
>DAOWIP010000082.1 GCA_030640865.1 Sedimentisphaerales bacterium
CCGCCTTTTTTGCCGGAAGGGCATTTGGAATGTTCCGCAGCCAATTCCTCAAAATCGGCTCCTGCCTCGATTTGGTTCTTGATGTCTTCACATTGTTCCTGTGTTTCAACCAGAATATGACGTGCAGCGGCTTTTGCCATAACTACCTCCGTTAAAAGTTGTTAGATAAATTTTATTCGTAATCGACATAACACGCGGCCATATTTTAGCTGAATTCCGGGAAATGTCCAGTTCTATTTGGAGCACTATCTTTAACTGTTTCTTAAATAAGTAGTTATATTAAACTTCCGTCCCTTTATTGTCCGCGGAATAACGAAAAAATTGAAAAAAATAAGTTTGTTTTGGCATTTTTCTTGATGAATGGGTACGTAACCTTATAATATCGAAGTTCCTGTAACGATGACTTATAGCGATAACAAGTTGATTTTAATGAATTTGGAGTGATTGAATGATAAAAGTCAAGGCCAGAAGCGGCGAGTCTATTCAGCAGATGATGAAGCGATTTAAGAAGATGTGCGAGAAGGAAGGGCTGATTAAGGACATCAAACGCCAGAGTTATTACGAGAAGCCTTCGGAAAAACGCCGTCGTCGCATGCGCAAGACTCGTCCACAGGGCGATCGATATTAGCAGTAAGATGTTTCCCTTAAGGGGGTTAGCCTTCTCTCTGATTATCTTGTCAGGGGGGTTGTATATTCCAGTCTTGAATGCGCCAGGGGACCGAGGGTGGTTTTCAAGAGCGTTTTGGTTTTAATTAGTTTTATTGGTTATTTAACAGAAGCGAACTGAAAGGAGATATGTTGTGAGCAACTCAAAGCTGACTTTGTATCGATTTGTACTGGCACTTGTAATATTAACTTTTGTGGTTGCCGCCTTCCCGGCAGCCGCCTTGGCCCAGGCCGAGACACCCACAAGTGAGCCGGCGGTAACGTCGTTAGCAGTGAACGAAGCGGGTTTTTCAATGTTTGCGTGGCCCCTCGTTATCTGGTGGCTGGCTCCGATCGGTTCGATATTTGCCCTTTTCTGGGCGTTCAGGCTTTATAAACAAGTGGCCGCCGCCGCCGAAGGCGATGAAAGAATGAAGGAAATCGCCGCCCACGTCAGCGAAGGCGCTATGGCATATCTCAAACGCCAATATAGCGTAGTGGCTGTATTCTTTCTTGTTGTCTGCATAATCCTGTATATCATGGGCCGAATCGGCGTGCAGCATCCCTTAGTCTTTATCGCGTTCCTTACAGGTGGTTTTTTCAGTGGCTTGTGTGGTTTCCTCGGTATGAAAACCGCAACTATGGCCAGTAACAGAACGACCCAGGGAGCAAAAGAAAGTCTCAATCGCGGCCTTCAGGTCGCATTCCGGGCCGGGGCCGTTATGGGCCTGGTCGTGGTTGGGTTCGGACTGTTGGATATTACCCTGTGGTTCCTCATCCTGGCGAAAATCGCGCCGGCCTTGATCGAAGGCTTTCATATGAGCCTGGTCGAAATCACCGTAGTTATGCTTTGTTTCGGTATGGGAGCCAGTTCACAAGCGTTGTTCGCCCGTGTCGGCGGTGGAATCTATACCAAGGCCGCCGATGTTGGGGCTGACCTCGTAGGCAAAGTCGAGGCCGGTATCCCCGAAGACGATCCGAGAAACCCGGCAACTATAGCCGACAACGTCGGCGATAATGTCGGCGATGTGGCTGGCATGGGAGCCGATCTGTACGAAAGCTATTGCGGCTCGATTCTGGCAACGGCGGCACTCGGTGTGGCGGCTGTCGCAGCCATCGGCAAGAGCGGCGATATGCTCATCCAACACCAGGCACAAATGCTCGCACTACCAATGATCCTTGCAGGGATCGGTATCTTCATGAGCATTGTCGGTATCGGTATGGTACGCACCAAAGACGACGCTTCAATGAAAGACCTGCTGGGAGCCTTGAGCCGAGGCGTCAACGGAAGCAGCGCCCTAATCGTTGTCGCTACCGCCGGGTTCAGCTATCTTCTGCTCAAAGACATCCCCGACGTGAGTTGGTGGGGGATTTTACTCTCAGTAGTGTCCGGCCTTCTCGCGGGTATTCTTATCGGTAAAAGTACGGAATATTACACAAGCTACGAATACAAACCCACACAGAAACTTGCCGAACAATCCGAGACC
>DAOWIP010000133.1 GCA_030640865.1 Sedimentisphaerales bacterium
CACCGTGTGCATATCCTGGAAGCCAATGGTGAAAGTTATCGCCTGAGGGACTCTCGGCAGCGTCTGAAACGCCGGAAAAAGTGATGGTATATCCTCGGGATACGTGGGAAATCCGGGGGTAGGTGTTTAGGAGATGAAAAATGTTTGACATCCCGTAGTGAGCGGGGTAAATAGGGCTTGGGTGCCGCGGTTTTGGTCCGCCACCCGCCGCACTTTTACTCCGCCGTTTACAACAGTCCCGCGAACAGGAATACCGGATTAAAACACTGGAAGAAAAAACGTAAGAGAGCGGAAAGTGGAGAGTAGAGGGTAGAAAGTTGAGTGACGGTGTGGTTGATTATACAGAAAGTCATCATACAACCGGTTGTTTATTTTACATTTTATATTTTACACTTTTTCACATTTTTCAAGGAGAAGAACTATGAGAAGCAAAGGTGTTTTGACAATCGGGTCGGTGGTTATTTTGACAGCGGTGTTTGCCGGCGGCTGTGATACGCTACGGTTCGCACCGGGTGAGAAACAGAAGCAGAACGCGTATCTGCACCATCGGACAGTGCAGACAGCGGCGGTTACGGCGAGGCAGGAACAAACATCCGAACCGCTGCGGAAACTGACTACGCAGGCGGAAAAACAGTCCGAAGCGATAATGGCGTATTACGGACTGCCGCGAGTGATACCGGAAACAGAAAGCGTCGAACAGATACTCAGCGAAAAAAACAGGACACTTACAAATCAGTCGCGGACAGAGGCTCTCTCTCGGCCCGATCCGTGGGACGTTGCCGACAATCTGCTGGAGATGGGCATAGCGATTGCCGGACTGGCCGGCGGAGTAATGGGCGGCAGAATAATCGGCGGACTGAAAACAGCACAACAAAAAAGCCGGGCACTGCGGGAGATTGTTCGCGGTAACGAACTGTTCAAACAGAATAACCCGATAATGACAGACGAGTTCAAGCAGGCCCAGCAAAACCAGTCCGACAGCACACGGCGACTCGTAGCGGAATTGAAATAGCAGAGAGTAAGAGAGTGAAGGGTGGAGGGATGGGTGGCACCTTTCCGCCAAAGGCGGACTTGTTTGCCGAGGACAAATATGATGGGAAAACTATTCATAAAATAGAGAAAAAGTGCTGGTTATGACGATTTGGTAAGGAAAGGTAGATAAAAATAATGTTGCAACCGACACATTAGAGTCTGTACATATTGACATCAAATCAGTAACATACTATAATACAGTGCGTTATAGAATGGTTCACCTGACTAAAAAATGTCTCGCCTGCGAAAAAATATTGTTGACGCCAGTCCTGACGGGCATTATCATCAGGCGCGATATTTATAATTCTTCAATGCAAACAAGGAACAGCATGGCTAAAATAGGACCAGTAATTAGGGGTGCGAAAGCAGCAGCCATCAAGGCGAATAACGATAAGCTGATGAATATGTCGCAATGGCTGAGTCGTAATCGAAGTAAAATTTTCAGGGGCAGACCGATTAAAACCGTTAATTATATTGTTATTACAGAATGCCCTCCCAGTCCCCGGGAACGTTTTCCTTTCAAGACGAAAGCCCAAGTGATCGCTTTCCAGAAAACACATCCCCTGTCAGCCTATATCTATCGAAAACGTGATCAGGAAATTTATATGCTATGACCACTATTTATGGGTATTGGGAAGACAACAGTAAAGCTGGTTTGGTGAGTTATCCATATAGGCCGATAATTACGGCTGAATTTTCACATCTGAAAGCCGGGGTTCGGTACCATCTGGAGTTTTTAATTGATACCGGTGCCGATCATACGGTAATTGTCCCGGAAGCTCAAAAAAAAATAGAAATACACGACAGCGATTTATCACCGGTCCCGACTAAAGCTAAGACTCTGGGGGGAGAAGTGGAATTCCAATTCCTTCGTGAGTGTACGCTGACATTTTCGTCTGTGAACAAAGCCGAAGGCGAAGTGTTACCTGTTTCCGACCTGACTCTTTATTTCTCACCAAAGCCGATCGCAAAGAAGAAGCCGCCGTTGCCTTTAAGTGGAGAAGGACACATCCCGTGTATTTTAGGTCGGGATGTATTACAGGGCTTTTCGATGGGATATAGTGAGAAAAATGGAATTCTTTTTCTTACCACGAAACATGCTGTTTATAAAGATTCTTGTAAGCAAGGCAAGTTTTGGCCTATCCGATAAAACAATGTGGCGGTTCTGCCACACAACCCTTCACTGCTCCACTCTCTACCCTTTCTCTTTACTCTCCTCCTTCTACTCTCTACTTTTCGAGGTGGTGTTTGAGCGTGTACAAGAGCACCTCTCTGAAATACAGACAGGTGCCACACAGTCGTTGCACGGCCAAAATGGCCGTGGCACCCAGCAAAATTAACATTTCAATTATCTCATAAACCTATTATCCTGTCAGATATGTATAAGAAAAGATTATTATGGTGCTGGCTGGCATATCTCGCTATTCAGATGGGTATTACCGGTTGCGCCACTACAGAGACTCCCCGGAAGCGGTTAGTTACACGGGATGATCCGACGGTGGCGATAGTGAACGGCCGAGCCATTAAGCAAAGTGAGCTGCTTAAAGTATTACTGCCGGTGAAGGGCCGGAAGGTGCTGGACGAACTGGTGTTGCTGGAGGTTGTCCGTCAGCAGGCCGCTGAAAAGGGAATCAGCGCTGCCGCCGTCGAGATACAGGCTGAATTCGATCGGATATTGCGAGAGTTGGCGCCCGATAAAACCCGGCGGGAACAAACAGCACTGTTCAAATATATGCTGGAAAAACGCAATCTCTCTCAGGCGGAATTTGATATAATAGTCGAACGGCAATATCTGCTGGGCCGACTGGTCGATCCGAACGTAACGATTACCGATAAGATGTATGCCGACGAATATGAGCGACAATACGGCCGAAAGGTTATCGTTCGGCAGTTGGTAACGGCCAGCTTCCGCAGTATCCTTGAGGTACGGCAGAAACTTGACGCGGGCGCCGACTTTGCCCGACTGGTAGAACAGTATTCGCAGGATCAGCGCACTTTGGCGCGTGGTGGAGTGCTGGGGCCGTTCTCACGCGCCGACGAGCATATTCCCGAACCGGTCCGCCAGGCGGCATTCGAGCTGAACACGCCCGGGGGGCGAACTAAACCGTTCCGTTTTTACGACGACGGTAACAAAGAATGGTGGTGCCTGCTCCAATTCGAAAAAGATTTCCCGGCGGATGCCGCGACACCTGCCGAGGTACGCAATGAACTGACCCGGATTATCCGTAGGCGCGTATTGAACCAGCGAATGTCAGATTTACAAAAAAAACTAAAACAACAGGCAACAGTAACAATACTCGAACACAAACTTAAAGAAGGGGGATAATAATATAAAATGTAAATTATAAAATTAAAAATGAAAGAGAAGAAAACCTTCTTTCATTGTATATTTTACATTTTTTATTTTAATCTGTTCATGGGCCTGATAACTTATTCCAAGCTGGATCGTGATTTCGCCGGTGGTATTTATTTATCGCCTCTGGGCGAGGTGCCGCCGCTCGACAGAATTGAGTCCGTAACATCTCCGCCGCAACCATCGGTCCAGTCCGACTGGCGGCCCATACCGCCTGCTGAAA
>DAOWIP010000174.1 GCA_030640865.1 Sedimentisphaerales bacterium
CATCTGCCTGTGCCTTTCCCAGAGCATAACATATCGCCTCCCGTCGGTCCGGAATTTCTATCATCTTTTTCAGCCCTGCCGTTGAAAACCCCATTCGTATCTGCTCTATAATTTGTTTCGGGTCTTCCTTTCGCGGATTATCATTTGTTACCACGATCGCATCCGCCCATTTTTCCGCAACCCCTGCCATCCGCGGCCGTTTCGACTGATCCCGCTGTCCGCCGCAGCCGAACACCACTATCAGCCTCGACGGAGCATATTTCCGCAGCGTTGCCAGCACATGGTTAAGAGCGTCATCCGTATGGGCGTAATCGACTAATACTGTAACCTTACCGCCTTTATCTACTCGTTCCAATCGTCCAGGCACTCCGGGGAACTGTTCGATAGCTTCTTTAATAGCGGCCGTCTCGACACCCGCCGCACGCGCCAGCCCCGCCGCTGCGAGGCAATTATATACATTATGCTCCCCAACAAGCCCTGACCGAACCGACACTTTTTCACCCGTCAGCGTCATCACAAACTCACACCCACCCAGCCCCATCGTCTTAATGCCAGCGTCAATCTCAACACCAGCACCAACCCCATATCGCCATATTTGTCCCCGCGTTACCTCTGTCAATTTTCTGCCGGCCTGATCCTGAACATTGATAATCGCTATCGAGTCTTCCGCCAGTCCTGAAAACAGTTTGCTCTTGGCCGTTAGGTATTCTTCAGGCGTCCCGTGATAATCCAGATGATCTCCGCTGAGGTTGGTGAAAGCGGCTGCGTCGAAATGTATCCCCGCCGTTCGATCCTGGTCCAGTCCGTGACTGGAACACTCCATAATCACAGCCCCGGCCCCATTGCCTACCATCCGGCACATCATCTCGGCCAGTTCCAATGCGCCTGGCGTCGTATTGCCTGCCGGAATAGGCTCGCCTGCCCCCAGATCGTATTCAATCGTCCCCACCATTCCACAACTCAGCCCGGTTGAGTTTAATATCCATCGCGTCAGGTACGCTACCGTCGTTTTGCCGTTGGTTCCCGTTACCGCCAGGCTCGTCAGTTCACGGCTCGGCCGACCTGCCGTCGCCTGAGCCAACTCCCCCAATACCACTGCGCTATTCGCCACTTTTATCAGCTTTACCGACTCGGGCACTTCCACCAACCGCTCAGCGATAACTACCGACGCTCCCCTTTCCACCGCCTGAGCGATAAAATCATGTCCGTCGAACTCGACGCCGCGTACCGCTACAAACACATCACCGCTTTGTACTTTTCTGCTGTTACAGCATACTTCTAACGCAGCTTTGAGATTTTTATCATCCATTGGGCGATCATTTGGCTGGGTTCATAACCGCAACGCCCGTCCCTGGACATTGCCGACTCCATTATAACTTCACCCCACCCAATTGCAATGGTTCTTCCTACTCTCTACTCTTCGCCACCATCTTATCTTCCCGCAACCTTTTCGGCGTATCCAGATATGCCAGTGAATGTTGCAGAATTTTCTTTACTGCCGGCGCAGCCACCATTCCGCCGGTATAACCCAGTCCCAGACTGTGGTCCGGCTCTCTCACCAGTACCAATACGCACACGCGCGGTTTTTTCGCCGGCGCGCCCGCGATAAAGGAACTAATATGTTTTCGCGGCACATAACGGCCGTTCTCGACAACCTGAGCCGTGCCCGTCTTGCCGAACACCGTCCAGCCTTCGAGATGCGCTTTATGGGCAGTCCCACCCTGCCGAGCCACTACTCCGGTCAATGCCTTCTCAACCATTGAACGGGCTACCTTTTCCGAGAGTACCCGCTTACCTGCGTCCTGGTTATCTCTGCCGAAATCCTCGATAACATCGCCTTTGTTATCGATTATCCCCCGCGTTATCCGCGGCCTGACAAGCCTGCCGCCATTGGCAATACAGCAAAACGCCCTGAGCAATTGAATGGGCGTAACCGCGATGGTCTGTCCATAAGCCACTCGTGTCAGCGTATAGCCCGGCCCATATCTTTTTTTAAGCTGTTGCGACAGAGTAATCTTTTCCCCGTTTTTTCCTGTCTTTTCTCTGGGAAGCCCCGCCCCCGGTTCCGGTAAATCAATACCGGTCTTTTTACCGAACCCGAACTTTTCGATCATACCGTAGAAATAATCCGCACCCATTTTTTGCGATATCTTGGCCACGCCGATATTGCTTGAGCGGACAATCACATCTGACACGGGAATCAGGCCGAAATAATGCTTATATTCGGGAATCCGCCCGAACCCTTTACCCGCATAAGGCCCGGTCAGACAGTCGATCTTCTGATCTAATGTGAAATACTTACCCTCTATCGCCGACGAAACCGTGATCGGCTTAAAGGTACTGCCCGGCTCGTACGGATCCGTCAGCGCCCGATTGCGAAGTACCGCTTTGTCGCATTGGCCCGCCTGGCTGGGAATAAACGTCGGATGGTTTGCCAGCGCCAACACCTCTCCCGTATATGGGTCCATCACGATCACCGTGCCGGATTTGGCATTGAACTTTTCAACCACCTTTTTGAGTTCTTCCTCAACGCACGCCTGGATCGCCGCGTCGATACAGAGCACTACGTTACGGCCGTCCGTACCCGGCACACACGGCCCAAGCGAACCTACCGGTCGATTCCGCACATCTTTTTTTAGTACTATTTTCCCCGACTCACCCAGCAGGTATTCGTCGTATTGACGTTCGATCCCTTCCAGTCCCTTACCGAACACATTCGTGAACCCAAGCACATGCGCCGCCAACTCGTTCATCGGATACTGCCGCTGATATTCCCAGTTGACCATCACTCCTTTTAGGCCCAGCGATTTGACCTGCTCGGCCTGTTCCTGGCTGACAAAACGCTTGACCAGCATATATCGTTTTTGTGATTGTTTTTGCAGCGACTCATACAGATTATCTGCGTCCAGACCCAGAATCTCGGACAGTCTGATAGCTGTCTCTATTCTTTCCTGTTTATCTTTTATCAGCGACGGATCGACGCTTACCGTTGGTTTCTTCACGCTTATCGCCAACACCCGGCCGGTGCGGTCAAGGATCAGGCCTCGCTTTGCGCTCAGCGGGATAAGTTTGCGCTGCTGCCGTTCCGCCCGTCTCCGACACTGATCCACCTCGTAGTATTGCAGGTACCAGCACCGCGACAGCACCCCCAGCAGTCCCACCAGCAATACCGACCAGAACACATATCCCCATACCCTGCCCTGCCATGAATTATCTGTTAATTTCAATCTCAAAAACTCTTTTGATAGACATTCAGTTCTTTAAAGTCTTTTACAACTTCTTCATTCGATGTTGAATGTTTCCCGACAAATCGGGATTCATTTCTTCTGTCTTCTCTTCTGCATTCTGTATTCTGTATTCTGAATTCTCTCCACTCTCCACCCTCCACCCTCTACCCTTCACTCTCCACCTCTTCCGTCCCTGGCGGTACGATTTCTATTTCCATCTGTTCAATCTGTTTCTTAATTGTCTGCGGCGATTCCAGAACACCGCTCAGTCGCAACTGCTGCTGCTGGAGCATCTGCCGCCACTGTTGTTCCTGTTCCGACATAGCGGTTATCCGGCTGATCGCCTGGATATGTCGCGTCCGCAACTGAACCATCGCCAGCCCGATCAACAACGCCAGACATAAAAGATACCCAATATGTCTAATTTCTTTCATTCTTATCTTTTGGGAACCTTTATCTTCATCCCCGGAAACACATTATCTTTGTCTTTGAGTAGTTTTCCGTTGAGTTTTACGATTTCGTTAAACCTTACGCCGCTGCCCAATCTCGCTTCAGCGATCTTCCATAGCGAATCACCGCTTTTTACTTCATAATAGGTATATTCCGGCGACTGTTGTAATTTTTGTTTTTTCTCTGATTCTTTTATTTTTGCTGTTGTTTCGTTTGTCTTATTTTGGAAACCTCCGTTCGGCATATTTTTCAGGACCGGAATCACTAATTTCCGGCCAATATCAATACTATCTGGTGAACGAAGTATTTTTCGGTTCGCCTCATATATTCCCTTGATGTGCACTAATTTATTTCCCAGTTCCGGCCCATACATCTTTACCGCGATCGTGCTGAGATAATCTCCTTTGCGTACCTCGTATGTTCGGGCTGTCGGTTGTTTCTGCGGCTCGATAATTATGGTTCGGACAGGCTGCGGCTCCTCTATCCTGTCAAATACATCTCCAAACTCCATATCGGCTGCCAGCGGTTGCGAATCTTCCGTAAAAGCAGGGTTAGTCATCAACTGCTTCGAATCCGGCAGAGACATTTCATAGCGAACCGACTCACCCGACCCGGAAAACTGATTGTCATTTAGCGCGAATGTTTCTGTTTCCTGTTCTGTTGGCTGAAGTTCATACTCTTTTTCATTTTCTATGTAGCCATTCTCTATATACAGATCATCAACGCCCTTGTTAATCGCGGCGTCTCCAATCTCATCATCATTAGTAACGGAATCCTGTTCTGCCACTAATGTCCTGACTAGGTCTTCATCACCGGCCTTGTGAACATCACGTAACACAACCGCAATTGCCACAATAAAACACAGACCCAATAATAAACCGATTTTTGCTTCTTTTGTCATTGCCTGGCCTCCACTTTCCTCGCAACTCGCAGCTTTGCGCTTCGACTGCGTGGATTTCGTTGTCGTTCTTCGTTATCCGCCACCAGCGGCTTTTTCGTTAAAATTTCATAAAAGCCGTTTTTATGATTTTCGCGGAAGTTATACTTAACCAGCCTGTCCTCCAGGCTGTGAAAGCTGATAATTGCGATCTGCCCCTGTGTTTTCAGAAGCTGCGGCGCCTTTTGTAACAGTGCTTCCAACTGTCCCAGTTCATCATTCACCGCTATTCGCAGCGCCTGAAATGTCCGGGTTGCCGGATGAATTCTGCTTTTTCTGCCTTTGGTGGTTATTCCTAAGGAGCGGACAATCACTTTTACTAATTCCGACGTCCGTTCGAGCGGCTTTTGCCGCCGTGCCGTCACGATCCCGCGTGCGATCCGGCGGCTCCTGCGTTCTTCGCCGTATTTGTATATCAGGTTCGCCAGATCATCCTGTCCAAGGCCGTTCACCAGGTCCGCTGCCGTTTTTTGCAGTCGGGTATCCATCCGCATATCCAGCGGCCCATCACGTTGAAAGCTGATTCCGCGTTCGGCATCCGCCAACTGTCCCGAACTGACCCCCAGATCAGCTAATATTACATCCACTTGTTCTATTCCGGACTGTTCCAGCACTTCGTCGAGTCGTCCGAAATTTTCTCGTACTAATTCAACTCGGCAGTTCAGATTCTCTAATTTTCGGCCCGCCGCTGCGAGGCTTGCGTTATCTACATCCAATCCGATCAGCAGACCCTTTTGAGTCAATCGTCCCCCAAACTCTAATGCGTGGCCTCCATACCCTATTGTGGCATCTACTACCGTACCATCAGCGGGGTATCGCAAAATACCCGACAAGGCCTTTAGGAGAACGGGCGTATGAACTTCTTTTGGCTCACACAATTGTCCAGTCTCTTTGCTGCGGGACACTTATAACACCATCGCTCCGGTTCTGATGTTATGTTGATGGCTGCCTTCTGCCCGGCTCTTCATTGAGACGGCCTTGACCTGCGGCGAGAATTCGATTTCGCTATAAGGCCAACCCCAGCTTCGAACTTTCTCCAAACGACGTTCAAGGACATTTAGACAGCCGCGAGATAATTCATCTTCAATTACAGTTTCATCCTCTGAGATCATTGCCTGTCGCATTTCCGACATCATTCCACAATCTCCTATATTAAAATTTATCCAAGTCTTGCAATTTTATTTGATTCCTCATTTTTTTCCCGAATTTCCACTACACTTCACCCTCTACCCTCTTTACCCTCCCAGCCTGCCGTTTCACGTTCTTTGCGTAGGGTTTCTTCGCGTGCTTGCAGCAGCATTTTTTCGTGCATAGCGAAGTGTTCGTCTAAGTACTTTTGCCACTGCTGTTTATCCCAAATCTCCAAATGGTCCCGTACTCCTATCAGCGTTACCTGCTCCTTGACGCCTGCGCGACGGATGGCCTTTTCACCTATAAGCACCCGTCCTTGCCGATCCAGCTCAACCCTGCCGGCCATAGCGTAGTTGACACGCTCAAAAGTCAACAACTCATCCGGGGCCACCATCCTTGGAGCCACGGCAAGGGCGATGCGCTGATAATACAAGTCTGGATAGAGACTTAGAATATGATTAACACCCAAAACCAGATAAAAACCTCTGCCGTTCTCTTCCGGCGAAATCTGTTCTCGCACACGCGCGGGGATAAATAACCGGTATTTATCATCCAGATTCAATTCAAATTCGCCGGTCAGCAGAAGCATTTCAACAATCCCATACCATTATTTGTGGACTTAACTTGGTAATACAACCTTCACCACTATGTACCAATTCTTACCACATATCCCCACAGAGACAAACTCTTTTTTTTTAATTTTTTTTGAGTATTTTCCTGAAAAACGCCGATACTACCATATATTGACCAATGTCCCGGCGCAGACACTACATATCAACACTTCTTGGGCTTATTTTTTTGATAAAATTCTTTCTTAATTCTGCAAATTGCCACTTTTGACGCAATTATCAAAGTAAGTCAACTTGGTTATTTATCGGTCAATTGTGGAAAACCTGTTACTTTTTCCATTAATCCTTACCATTTCCCCCCACTTTCCCATAACCTCGTATGTTAGCTGAACGCTTATAAGGCGTATGTTGGCTGAATGCTTATAAATGGAAATGTTCCCCCTGGATATTCGAATCATGACACCAGCG
>DAOWIP010000202.1 GCA_030640865.1 Sedimentisphaerales bacterium
CGCCAGACCAGCGGCGGCAAGAAATCCGGTTTTGGCGATGGCTCCAAATATAAGAAGGTCTCCGGTAAAAACCCCAAGGACGCCATGCTCAAAAATGAATATCTGCTGAGCAAAGACCCCGGCAACCAGTCTTATATGACAGGAATGATCAAGGCCGCTATAGAATGCGAATACAGGGACACCGCTATCTGGATGGCTGACATTCTCTTCGAGCATAATCTGCATCATGATAAACCGTCATTTAACACCTATATATTCCTGCGTGATTCCTATGCCGGTTTGGATGTATATAACCGGGCTCTTCAGGCCTGCCAACTGGCTATGCAGATCAAACCCAAAGATACGAACCTGCAGGATTCGGTGCGTGATCTTTCCGCGCAGACAACCCTCCAGCAGGGACGTTACGATGACGATGCCGATTTCCGCCACAGTATCAAGGATCGCGAAAGTCAGGAAAAACTACAGGCCCAGGAGGCGGTAATACGCTCGGTCGATGTGATGCGGGATGCTATTGAGGAAGCTCGCAGGGAATATGACCTGGAGCCGACTGTGCCGGGCAAGATCGACAAATTTGTTACTACACTGTGCGATACGGAAGAGGATGAAAATGAAAACGGAGCCATCCGCGTACTGGAAAAGGCGTATGTTGATCTGAAACAATTTCGCTATAAGCAGCGTGCCGGAGAAATCCTAAGCAAGCAACTGGCTCGGCATATGCGTAATCTGCAAAAACAGATTAAACAAGACCCCGATAACAAGCAGACAGCCAAAAAATACAACGAAGCCGTACAAAAACATTTGCAGACGGAACTTGCTCATTATAAACTCTGCGTGGAGAACTATCCGACGGATTTACGGATGAAATATGAATACGGCAAACGGCTGCTGATGGCCAGGAAATACGACGAGGCAATCCCGCTGTTCCAGGAAGCCCGGAGCGATCCCCGTAACCGAATAGAGGCCTTGAGCGGTATCGGAGGCTGTTTCTTCTACAAACAATGGTACACCGACGCGGTGGAAACCTTCGAGCAGGCTTATGAACTGTTGGAAAACAAGGAAAGTGCTACGGCCAAGGAACTGCTCTACAACCTCGGCCGCTCACACGAAGCCGACGATAATCTGGAAGATGCCCTGAATTATTATCGCAAAGTGGCTCAGATTGACTATAATTATCGCGACGCGAGAAAACGCGTTGACGCACTGCGACAGCAACAGAAAAAAAAACATAATAAGGAGTAACTTGTGGCAAATTCGCTATCTGCGAAAAAACGTATCAGGCAAAATGAAAAACGACGGATGAGAAACCGGACTCGAAAGAGCGCTGTCAGAACACAGATTAAAAAATATCTGGAAATGACTCGGCAGTCAAAGGACATCGAAGCCGTCGAGAACGAACTTCGCATTACCCAGAAGAAGATCGACCAGTTGGCCGCCACCGGCGTCATTCATAAAAACAATGCCGCCCATAAAAAATCACAACTGGCCCGGCATCTCAGCGACATTAAAGCCAGGATTCAATAAAATGTTTCCGTCGCTGATCAGTACTGTTGCGAGAGCTTTTTAAATAGCCTCTGCTGTTAAGCGGGGGTTCTTAAGTAGGGTGGGCCTGTGGCCCACGCGGTTCTCTGTCGTATTAGAGCGGTTTTGTCATGACGGAAAGAAAGTGGGCCGAACGCAGCGCTATCTTCAGCCGGCTTTTCGGTGTTAATATTTCTCGTGCGCGCGACAGAGTGGCGACCTGGCTCATTAAACTACACATCAGCCCTAATACCCTGACTATCTGCGGCCTTTTTGTAACGATCGCGGCCGCTGGTTTCCTGACTGCCGGCGCCGGGGACGCTCCGGGCAGCGGCGGTGGAAAAAGCTGGTGGGGTGTAATAGCTGCTCTGATTTTAATCGGCGCCAGTGCTTTTGATATGCTTGATGGAGCCGTAGCCCGTATCCGCGGACAGATGACCCGCCGGGGGGCGTTTCTGGACTCCTGCTGCGACCGCCTGGCCGACGGGGCAATCTTTCTGGGGATTATGACCTATTATTTGCGGCACCCGGAAGCGCATAACAGTCGGCTGTTCGCGATATTGAGCATTATCACACTGATTAACGCACAGTGTATAAGTTATGCCAAGGCCAGGGCTGAAAACTTTATCGAGAGTTGCCCCGTGGGATACTGGCAGCGGGGCGAGCGGATGGTCGCGATTCTGCTGGGTCTTTTTTCCGGGCACATCGCCACGGTTATGATTCTACTGGCGGCATCATCGTTATTCACGGTTCTCAGGCGTATGGTTTTTGGCTACCGGCAGATTCTCCGCAGCGAACAAAACCAGCCACTGGCTGACCCAAAGACCCGGCCCACCGGAATTTATCGTCTGGCCCTGTGGCGTTATCGACGCGGCAGTCTGCCCTACGACCTCATTACCGCCGCGAACATCTGCTTTATCCTTTTCGTAGATTTGCAACAAAATCAGTGCATTGCTTTCATCGCACAAATACTATAGAATATCTTATATGGACGTTTCCAAACAAGTTGATTTGATTGATAAAGCTATTATAACAACCGTACAACATTATCTCGCGACATTGCCTAAGCTGGGGATTCAAGCCCACAGAGCAATCCTTTTCGGCTCATTTGCCCGTGGGGACAATAGTGAATTAAGCGATATTGACCTCATTGTCATAGCGCCGGAATTTGATGAAACTCGCGAAATCATTTTAGTAAAAAAATTATGGCAAGCCACTGCTTTCGCTGACAATCGGATTGAGCCTATACCATGCGGCGAACGGGAATGGGAGACAGACCAGGGCCGGCCTATACTGGAAATCGCGAGCAGAGAAGGCGTCGTCATCCCCGCCGCGTAAATATAACATTATGAATCAGGAAACCGCGACTTGGAACAGGACAAATCTTAGGGACCCTCACAAACTGCCGGACAAGCGTCAGCTGGTACGGATTATGTTTTCCGCCATCGCTCGCCGTTACGATTTGCTCAACCATATTTTAAGCCTGAATATGGATCGTAGTTGGCGCAGGCGGGCTGTGGAACTGGCACAGCCGGA
>DAOWIP010000243.1 GCA_030640865.1 Sedimentisphaerales bacterium
GCCGACGTGGCTATTCAGGATGATGAAGCCAACGACCTGTTGCGTGTCGTGGAAAAAGCCGTTCTGAACCGCCGTCGTCGCTCGGCGGTGCGGCTGGAAATATCGACCAAACCCGACCCGCGACTCAAAAAGTGGCTGGTTCACTATCTGCAATTACGCACCGCCGAGGTATATGAAATCGATGGTATGATAGACGCCACCGCCCTGATGGAAATTGCAGGCCGAGGCGGTATGGAAAACATCAAGAATCCCGACTGGCCGCCGCAACAGCCGCAGGACCTGATCGGGACCGACGACCTGTGGCGCTCCATCCGTGATCATGACATATTGTTGTTCCATCCCTACGAGAGTTTCGATCCGCTGATCCAGATAATGGAGCAGGCCGCCGAAGACACTCATGTACTGGCGATTAAACAAACTTTATATCGAACCAGCGGTGATTCCCCGATTATACGCGCCCTGGAACGGGCTGCGCAAAATGGTAAGCAGGTTACTGTGCTGGTGGAACTCAAGGCCCGTTTTGACGAAGCCCGAAATGTTAATTGGGCCCGCCGGCTGGAGGACGCCGGCTGCCTGGTTATATACGGAATTGCCGGATACAAGACGCATTCCAAGGCGCTGCTGATCATACGTCGTGAGGATACACGACTGCGACGCTATGTACACCTGGCAACCGGCAACTATAACGACAAAACAGCCAGGCTGTATTCGGACATCGGACTAATGACCTGCGACGACAGTATAGCTACCGACGTCTCCGCTTTTTTCAATCTGCTGACCGGCTATTCCGAGGTTGTGGGTTGGTCGGAATTGAGTATTGCTCCTACCGAAATGCGCCAGCGGTTTCTCGATCTGATAGAGCGTGAGATACAGGTTTCCACGCCCGACCAGCCGGGTCTGATAATGGCCAAGGTGAATTCTCTGCAAGACAAGGAAATCTGCCGGGGCCTTTATCGAGCCAGCCAGGCGGGTGTTAAAATCAAGCTTAACGTGCGTGGTATCTGTTGTCTGCGGCCGGGCCTGAAAAAAATCTCCAAACGGATCGAAGTCCGCTCAATCATCGATCGGTTCCTGGAACATGCCCGCATTTTTTACTTTCAGAACGGCGGCCATGAAGAAATATATCTTAGTAGTGCCGACTGGATGACACGAAATCTGGATCAGCGACTTGAGATACTTTTTCCGGTAAAAGAGCCGAATTTGCGGCGGCGGCTGGTCGGTATTATGGAGACCTTTTTTACCGACAATGTGAAATCACATCGGATGCTGCCCGACGGCACTTATGAACGCCTTGAGAGGGACGGCAAACCAGTGCGTGCCCAGGAGAAATTTTATCGTGATGCCGTCGAGGCGGCCGGCACTACCCAAAAAACCGCTGTTCGATTCCAGCCGCTTACCAGACCAGCGGAAGAAAATCATATTCAGGCCGAAACACACCCACGGCATCTTAAAGAGTAAAGTTATCATTCGTTCACTGACAATCATCAGGCCGAGAAAAAAACACTCTTTTTCGGGGTGGAGCATTCTGTTGCTTTCACCTGCTGAACAGTCTTGTGGGTGGGGTTTTGCCCCACGCGTTAGCATTCTCCACTCTTCACTCTTTACTTCTCACTCTCTACTCTCATCCATTTTCGTCCCATCTTTCGGCGAGCCAGAGCAACGGCTCCCAATACGACCGCATCGTCCCCCAACGTCGAAAGCAATACCTTGCCTCCATCTCGGGCGCCGGGTAGCTTATCCGAAGCAACAATCTTATCAATTATCGGCAAAATAAAATCGCTACAGGCTTCCATCACTCCGCCACCCAACACAATTACTTCCGGGTCTAACAGGTGCCGCACTGTTATACAGCCGTACCCGAGAACTTCCGCCGCCCGGTGAACAACTTCTGTTACTACTTCGTCCTCGCGGTCCAGGGCTGCTTTAAGGGCGCCGCTGCGAACCCGGCTCAGATCACCGTCCAGTATTTCAGTGAGAACCGTCTGCCTTCCTTTGGCGATCTGCTCACGGATGTCCCGCTCGATTGCCAAACGGCCGGCCATCGCTTCGTAACAGCCCTGATTTCCACATCCGCACAGAGGACCGCCGATCTGCATAATCATATGGCCGATTTCCATAGCCGCTTCCCGCGCACCTTGCCAAATCTTTCCTTTTTGAACAAACCCTCCTCCGATTCCCGTGCCGACGAGTATCCCAACCGCGCTTTGGGCATTACGGGCAGCACCCAGCCATACCTCGCCCAGGGTACCAAGATTGCAGTCATTACCCAGCACAACCGGAACAGAGAACTTGTCTTCAAGGTATTTAACGACTTTCGCGCCGGAGAAATCCATATTGGGCGTAAAGATCACTTTGCCTTTTTTCGGATCGACTATCCCCGGAACAGCAATTCCGAGGGCTGACAAGCTGCTCGCTGTAACTTTTTCTTTTTTCAGTACTTTCCGTACAGCTTTTTCAATTGTAGCGAGAATCAGTTCCGGATCGGCAGGGCGAGGCGTTTGGCACCGTCGGCTTGCGATAATCGTCCCGTTTTCCATTATCAGAGAAGCCTGTATCTTGGTACCGCCAACATCCACACCGACATAC
>DAOWIP010000146.1 GCA_030640865.1 Sedimentisphaerales bacterium
TGTCTCCAAGAGGTTCGGAAAAATAAAGGCGTTAGATAGAATCGACCTAGATATCAAACAAGGTGAGATCATTGGCCTGTTAGGAGCCAATGGAGCGGGCAAGAGCACATTGCTAAGGCATATGATTGGCTTATATCTTGCTGACCAGGGCCAGTGCATCACATTTGAAACGGATGCAGCAAACCTAAGTCCAAAAGAACTTGGACGGATTGGTTATGTTCATCAGGAAGGTGAACTTCTCGAATGGATGACGACAAAGCAATTGATCCGTTATGTGAGTGCATATTACAAGAACTGGAACCACAATCTGGAAGACAAATACATTGCTGATTTTGATATTTCCCTTAAGGATCGCGTTTGTTCGCTGTCACCTGGGCAAAGGCAAAAACTGGCAATACTTTTGGCGATAGGTTTTGAGCCGGAACTGCTGATTTTGGACGAGCCTGCATCAACTTTAGACCCAATTGCCCGCAGCCAGTTTTTAGATTTATTGCTACACATAATTCAGGACGAAAACCGCACGATAATTATCTCGTCACATATTCTAAGCGATGTGGAAAAGGTTATAGACCATACGTTGATTATGCGCGAGGGGAAAATATTATGTGATAGTAGTTTCGATCAGCTAAGAGAAGAATTCCTCAGAGTTACGCTCACATCTTTAAATGGTCAGTTGCCAACAGAACTGCCGTTTGGAAAAATAATCAACTGCGAAAGAGAAAACTGCCGGGCGGTATTCACAGTGCAGAATATTTCACAACAGGACCTGGAAACTAAGGCTAAAGATTTGAACTGCGAAATCGAAATCAGACCATTGCCTTTGGAAGAAATATATAAAATCGTCGTCAGTCAGGAAACCGAGGTGGGGGAATGAGTGTTTTACGGGCAAATCTTAAACATTTATATCAGAAAAGAAGCTTCTGGTTTCTTGGATTAGTTTTCGGTTTTTTTGCATTTCTTGTTATTATGGTGATTACCGAAGCTGTTACCAGAAATAAACAGGGTGTGTTTTGTGCCCCGATTCTATGGATGTTTTTTGTCGGTACTTTTATAGCTTCCTTGCCGATAGATGTTCTGACAAAGCCATTTTCATACTGCCTGCCCGGCCATAGGAATATACCGGGAAAATTTTTGTTTTCTGTTGGGCTGGTGTTATCGTTTTTGTGGTCGTTAAGTTTCCTTTTTTATCCTGATTTAAATTTTGTTGAAACTATCCTGGCATGTCTGTCGGCATTTTCTATATTTACGATTTTCTATTGGCTTGGGGCCTGGCTTGTATCCAAATATAGAAACTGGGGTGTCGTTTTTGCACTTTTGCCACTGATACTGATAATGCTTGGCAATAGTCTGCTGAATATAAGTACGATTGCTGAGAATACTATCGTGGAAAGTCCTCTATGGATGATTTTATCAGGCGGAATAATCAATTTTTTAGCCTGGCGCTATTGGGGCAGGGCTTCTCTGGCAAGGCGGTATTGCGGGATGTTGTGGATGGGAGCATTCGATGCCTGGAACAGAGAGAAAATATCTAAATTCAGGCGAGTCCAGTTAGCAGAAAAGGACAAAAAAAAGCCCAACTCAACGAGGATTTCGTCCGGCGTGGAAGAATTTTTTGTTTCTCGAATCAGCCGGGCGGAAACGGGCAGCATGCAGCAGTACATCTGGGGCGCCATGTATAAAACATTCGGGATTCAGGTCTCGCAGCAACGACGGGATTGGATGAGCCTTTCGATGCTTATGCTGCCAATAATATTGTTTTTGGGTTATTTGCCGGGGGGCGGTAAAAATATTCTATTTCTTATGCCGGGACTGATGGTTACTTACATGAGTCTATGGGTATATTCCAGCTTATTAATCTGTGGCGGGCGACGGCAGCGATTCTGGTCAGCCTTGGCTCTGGCGGGAGCAATGGGGATAATTGTTACTGTTTTAACCGTGTTTTTTGCGACGGTAACACATCTGATAGAGAGTATGATGCCGCCACTGACAGTGAAAGGCTATGAATTTACCTTTAACGCGTTTAACATGAATTTTTCTCTTGTACCATTATTGATGATCCCTGTTGCACTTACAATAGGTTTGATTTTTTATAAAAAACCGATGTTGGTGATGATTTTTGCAGTGGCTATCTTTCAGATTTTGTTTATCTTAAGTATGATTGAAGGGCTGACAATCATGAATGTACAGGTACGGATAGGCCTGGTGCATATAATAATTATGTTCTTGTGCAGTTGGACGGTATTTGTCGGGGTTTTACGCTATATTTCCATGCGATGTTGCCTGGTAGGCCAAGGCAGATAATCAGATAAAAATTATGTTAGAGATTATCTGCGAATTAAAGGTGTCCGGTACATTTTTTGGGTCTTCCTCTGGTGCGCAGGGTTGATTCCAGGCCCAATTTGGCAGTGGTGCGTGTCAGTTGAGTAGGGTACGTTTATAAACAAGCTCAATTCGATCGGTCATCGTCTTATGGTCAAACTCCCGCGAGCACAATTCGCGTCCTGTTTGGCCAAGTTGGCGGCGTAATTCAGGGTCGGCAATCAATTTCTCCAGTGCCGCGCTTAAAGCGGAAACCTCTTTGGGCCTTATCAGATAACCCGTTCGATCGTTCAGTACCACCTCCTGCGCGCCGTCCACGTCAAAACTTACGACCGGCTTACCGCACAACAGGGCTTGAGGAATCGCCCGCGCCAATCCTTCCCGCAACGAGCAGTGGACAAGAATATCGCCGGCGTGCAGTAGTTCTCCTATCTGTTCCGGCGCTATCAGTCCTGTAAAACGAAATCGATCCTGTAATCCGAGCCTGGAAATTACTTGTTCTAACGACTGCCGTAGTTTCCCGTCCCCGATAAACAGCCACATCACGTTTTTATGCTTCCGGGCAATTTCCTTTGCCGATTCGATGATGTACTCGTGCCCTTTCAATTCGAACAGCCGGGCCACGGTCGTAATGACAATGGCCTCGGCGGGAATATCATATTTATTGCGCAGCGCGGTGATTTTGTCGGCCGAGGGACGCTCAAGGAAATATTTTGTCTCCAGACCGGAAAAGACCTTGGTGAACTGTTCCGGCCGACCGATCCCGGCCGCAAGCGTCTGCTCTGTCATCGCCTGAGCCACTGAGATAAAAGCGTCCGTCCGCCGAGCCGCCGCCTTTTCAACGGATATATAAAAACGGTTCAATAAACCTGACTGATACGGATGAAACGCCAGTCCATGTATGGTATGTATAATCCGCGGCTGCCCTCCGTGGGCTGACTGCTCCCGCCGCAACGCTTCGACTCGGCGGCAGCAGGCGGCAGATGTCTTGTCGCGTAGTTTTGCAGCCGCCCAGCGGCCTAATATCCCCGCTTTGGCCGAGTGCGTATGTACAATATCAGGCTTGAGCTGTACCAGTATTTTTTTCAATTGGTGGTAACAGATCAGGTCGCGAACAGGGTTAATCGCCCGTCGCATTTGTTTTAGCTCGATTACCTGATACCCGCCTCGACGCGCCCGATCTATAAGTTGCCCTTCCGGCCCCAGCGCCGGCCCGGTAATCAATATCACCTCATGCCCACGTTTGTGCAACCCCTCACACGTCAGCAGAGTATTCTCCTGCGCCCCACCCAATATCATCCGAGTTATAATATGAACAA
>DAOWIP010000190.1 GCA_030640865.1 Sedimentisphaerales bacterium
AATATTTTCTCCGATCTCGCTCTTGACATGGGCAATTTACAACGCTAAAGTTATAAGCAGAGATTAAATATCGTCTTTATAAGTGGTGTTTCTAACAATTACTTATCTTTTAAGGAGTAATAAAATGGCAGGTTTTCTTGATATCAAATCTGGTGGATGGATACTCCCGGCAATGTACGCGAGCCTGGCGGTAGCGGCTGTAGGGGGAATTTTAAGCCTTACAAACGCCGGCGGTGGCGGTGTTTCGGGTGAGCGGTACTTCAAGTGCAAGGAGTGTGGCGAAGTAATATCGATGAGCATGGATGAGTTTGTAGCCAAACAGAACGAGGAAAATCAGGCGTTCATTGATGATTTGGCCCAGAAAAACCCCAAACAGGCCGAGGCAATGCGCAAAATCATGGAAGGATCAGGCGAAATGATGGAAATGAGGGCCGCCTTGCCAAGCTGGGGCACTGTCCGCTGGCCCTTCAAGTGCCCTAAGTGTGGTGAACGGGCGATGGTCTTGGCTCGCAAATGCGCTAAATGCGGCGAAGTCTTCTGTCCTTATGACGCACAGGGCAATTACAATGACAAGTGCTCCAATCCCAAGTGTGGTTACAGTGCCTCGGAAGAACGCAAAGCAAAAGTGCGAAAAGACAGGAAGAGCAAAAAGAAACGTTGAAAAAGACGTAAGCGTTCACGCAATTTCATCTCGCCCGACCTCGTAGGGGTCATAACAATAATAGCAGGCGTAGCCCGGACAAAAAGTAGGACGGGCCGTACACGCCATTTACTCTGAACCAGTACAGATATGCAGCCATACGGTTTTTCAGGCAAACTAATCGATTTCGGTATGTTCTGGCGGTTTGTTTGGCAGGTTTTGATAAATCCCTTCCAGATAACCCATCAGGGACGTGCCAGAATGGCCCGCAACCGCCTGTGGGTGCAGATGTATGAAATCGGCGTCAAAAGTGTCCCGGTAATTGTGATCACCGGCGCCTTTGTCGCAATGACTTTGGCCGTCCAAAGTTATGCCCAGTTGAAAAACATGGGCGTGGAGGATCGGCTCGGCAGTCTGATCAACATCTCAGTTGTGAAGGAATTAGGCCCAGTGCTGGCGGCATTTATGTTAGCCGGCCGCATCGGCGGTGCCCTCACGGCGGAATTGGGGACCATGCGAGTTACTGAGCAGATTGACGCTATCCGGGCACTCGGCTCGGACCCTGTTCGTTATCTCGTTTGGCCGCGGTTCCTCGCTTGTGTGTTTTTGACTCCTATCTTAACCATTTATGCCGATGTAATGGGCGTTTTTGGTGGTTATGCGATCAGCGTATGGCACTTTCAAATAAACAGTGACGCTTATTGGCAGTTCAGCGCCAATATTGTGGAAAAATGGGATATTTTCGTCGGGATCGGCAAGGGATTTTTCTTCGGAGCCGGTATCGCCCTGATAAGCTGCTATAAGGGATTCAACTGCGACCGCGGCGCACACGGTGTCGGCAGGGCCTGCACCGAGGCGTTTGTCAGCAGTTTTCTCGCGATTTTAGTGCTCAATTTTGTGCTGGCGGTTATCTCAAAGGCGATTTACGCGACCTTCTGGGAATTCAAATTGATGATTTAGTCTTGTAGGGTGGGGTCTTACCCCACGCGTTTTTCTATACGCGATGCGTATAGTGTTGCGGGAAATATGGAACTAACGAATGACAATGTACTTTTTGAACTGCGAGGAGTGAGCAAGTGGTTCGGTAGCGTCGAGGTGCTGCGCGATCTTGATCTAAACATCGAAAGGGGGCACACCACCGTTGTTATCGGGCCCAGCGGCTGTGGTAAAACCGTCCTTCTGAAGCATCTGATTATGTTGATTCATCCCAATCGTGGTACAATACACTTTGACGGCCGACGCATCGACAACCTCAGTGAGAAAAAGCTAGCGCTTGTGCGACGGCGGTTCGGATTCCTGTTTCAGGCCGGTGCGCTGTTCGACTCTCAGTCAGTTGCTGATAACGTGGGCTTTGCTCTCAACCAGCACACACAGTTCGACGAACGGAAGATTAAACGAATCGTTCGGGAAAAGTTAAAGATGGTTGGTCTTGAGCATTTGGAAGATCGTTTTCCTTCCGAGTTGTCCGGCGGTCAGCGGAAACGGGTCGCCCTCGCCCGGGCCATCGCCCTTGGACCCGAAGTGGTTTTTTACGATGAACCCACCACCGGCCTGGACCCCATTCGGGCAGACACTATTAACGAACTGATTATCAAGCTGCAGCGCGAGCTTAAAACCGCTCCGGGACAGACCGACCAACAGACTAAGGCGGTAACTTCAATCGTCGTAACGCACGATATGAACAGCGCATATAAAATCGCCGACAGGATCGTTATGCTCAGTCAGGGGCACATCATCGCCGACGGCAACGCTGAGCAGATTCGCGCCAGTAAGGACGAACAGGTACAGCGGTTCATCCAGGGCCGAAGTGAGGGACTACAGGATGAATAATACTTTCTAATAAGGTACAGCGTTATGAACGAGAATCGACGCAATATTATTGTGGCTGTCTTTGTTATCTTTGGCCTGATTATTGTGGGTTGGCTGGTCTTTAAATTCGGAGACCTGCCGGCCTTTGTCAGCCGGTACGATGCCTGCGAAATCGAAATCTATTTCCCCGAAGCACCGGGTATCCAGGAAAACACCGTCGTACTCTTTCGGGGCTATCGGGTGGGTAAAGTTATCCAGATCAATCCCCCGGCTCTGCTGCCGGACCTGGATGATCCCGAAAAAAAATACTATCAGATCGTAGTTATGGTTGCCTGCTCGAAAGACTATCATATCCCGGCTAATATAGTTCCAAAAATATATCGCCGCGGACTGGGTGGCAACTTTGTGGACCTGGCGTTGGAAGGCCCCGCCGCTGTTGAACTGATTAAGGACGCCGCTCAATTCAAGGGCGTCGTCTCTGAAGCGAGTGAATTCGTTTCCGAAAACACCCAGCACAAACTTGACAGTCTGATTACCTCTTTGACGGGTCTGAGCAGTCAGATCAAAGGACAACTAACACCTCTGCCGCCCAATGTAGTCGATCAAGGTGACCCCAACAAGGTCCACGCCAACGTAACCACCGCCGTTATGCGTCTCGATGATTCCCTTAAATACCTTAATGTTATACTCGGCGATACCGAAGTGCAGCGGAACGTCAAAAAAGGATTGGCCGATTTCGCTGCCCTCTCGAACGACATCCGCGACGCCGTCAGCGAGATCAGGAAGGTTACTCTCACAGCCGGGACACTTATCGAAAAAAGCACAGAGACCGCCGGCAGTATCGGCAAATTCACCGAACAGGCCAATACGTCGCTTCTGCAGGTCTCTGAGAAAATCCAGAACACCGCCGACAAGTTAGCTCGGACATTAGGTAACCTGGACAAAATTATCGTGAATGTTACCGACGGAAAAGGTACTGTTGGCCGAGCCTTCCACGATCCGCGGCTCTATGAAGCATTGACCGACGCTACCGAAAATCTTACTCTTACTCTCAAGGAACTAAACGAATTGCTGGCCCAGTGGAAGAAAAAAGGCGTCAAAACCAAACTGTTCTGACAAGGGTCGGCGTCGGATAAACAAGGTATTTCAATTGGAACATTTCTTTCATAAGTTCTTGTTTTTCGTAAAAAACGGGATTTTCACTTTTTGCTGTTTTTGATCCAAAATGGTCAAAAATCGTTCATATTTCGCGATTTATCAACCAACGACAAAAAATTATTTAATCAAAACGACAGGTTTTCGCGGGTTTTCAGCATAATTTAATCATAAATGAACGGGTTTTGAGCATAAGTGAAATCGGCAAAAATATTAAGATAGGTAAGAAAGGGAGTTGTGTGTTGTGAGTGGCGGGTTGTGAGAAAGAGAGGAAAGA
>DAOWIP010000505.1 GCA_030640865.1 Sedimentisphaerales bacterium
TGGAAAACCCGACCACCGGAAGAAAGAAAAGCTATGCGACAAGTAGAATGTTCACGCACAAATTCTTGATGTCGTCACGAAAGTCAGCCCTCGCTGCCAAACGTGGGTTATTAAACCCTTGGATGGGTGGCACCTACCCTTTCCTTAACGGGTCGGTCTTTTCTTTACGCAGGTTGCGCAGCTCAACGCTCTGATATTTGTCCAGTGAGCCGAATTTCTTAAACGCCCGATACAGTGAGGCAAGTTTATATTTAGCCGGAGCTTCGTAATACGGCCGCTCCCGGCCAACCGCCGCCCCCCAGCGAATCTCAGTATCACCTTGTGTATAAAGACTCAAATGGGAATTAGTCTTGTTGATGCGACCTTCGTAATTGCTTACATCGAGCTTGGCCAGTTTTCGCCAGATTCGTTCCTGTCGTGGCATTTGTTCGTCCACATCGCGGATCAACGCCAGCACTCCAAGCCCAGCCATCAGCGAAGGAGAACTAACGCATTCGCCCGGCCGCGGCAGCTTAGTCGGTTCACCCCGCAATTCCACTATATGCTCATCCACCGGCATATTCGGCAAAACCACCCCCTCAAGATCAATATAATACAGCCGAGGGCCTTCCCTCATCGCCGCGACAGGCCGTCGCAGTTCGCAATCAATAACTACCCGCCCATTATAATTCCGGTGAACCTGCCGCACCACCTTGACCCATGGGTTGCGAGCCAGGCTCCCCGCCCACTTCGCCACCAGTTCCTTATCTAACAGCGGATCGTTACCGTTGACGCCGCTGGAAAGGCAAATATATTCGATCAGTTCCTCGCTGGCCCATTGGGGGTAATTTGGAAACTCCACCATAAGCCGCATATCCCGCTCACTCGATATTTTGTGAACATACCCGTCCAGGTACCGCAATCCCACAATCGCCCCTGCCAGCAATATCACCACCACCAGCAACCGCCTCATCTGACGGGCGAACTGCTTCCACCATTCCGAATCGCTCTCGGCGAGCAAACGAGCCAGCAAGCCCGGAGAGTCCTTTTTTGAGGTCTTTTTTGTCCTTTTTCTTGCCATAATACCCACAACTCACAACTTCTTCATTATCTCACAACTCATAACTCACAACTATTTCTACATATCGGCCGTTTCAGTGCCATTTGTACAATTTGATCGCAGAGTTTTTCCATATTCATTCCCGCCCGCGCCGCGGCCTTAGGTACCAGCGAATGATCCGTAAAACCCGGCAGCGTATTGACTTCCAGCACATACACGCTTCCGGCCGCGTCTCGGATCATATCGACCCTCGCCAAATCTCGGCAACCAAGTGCCAAAAATGCCCGCCGGGCGATTTCCTGTATGTTGCCCAATTCCTCTTCGCTCAGGTCCAGATCGAATATGTACTTTGTATCGTCGGCCGGATACTTCGCCCGATAATCATAGAACTGCTCCGCCGGCCTTACCTCCAGTACCGGAAGCGTCTCTCCGCCCACGATTCCGACCGTGAACTCCCGACCGGCAATAAACTTCTCCACCAGACAGTTGCCGTATTCAGCCAGGGCATCCCGGACCGCTTCAATTGCCTGCTCCCGCTGTGCGGTTATTACTATCCCAACGCTACTGCCCTGCTCGTTCGGTTTGACCACACACGGCAGAGACAACTCATCCAATACAGTCTCAAACCGCACGTCCGGGTCCCCGCAGTAGTCCACTTGCGGCTTCGACCGCTCAATTAGCTCCGCTTTCGGAGTCAACAGTCCCGCCTTTTCGAAAGCCTTCTTCGACTGAAACTTGTCCATCGCCAATCGACTGCTCCCGGAGTTACTGCCGACGAACCGCACGGCCCGCTGTTCCATTATTTCCTGGAGCTGTCCGTCCTCGCCAAACGTACCGTGAATCATGGGAAATACAATATCGAAATGACCCGACTTTTTTTCATCCAAAGCAGACAGTTCGTCCGGGTTAATATCCGCCTCCGTAACCCTGTGTCCCGCCTGCCGCAGTGCCACCGCCACGCAACCCCCGCTCGCCAGAGACACCTGCCGCTCACAGCCCGGACCACCACATAACACTAATATATCCAGCTTCCGGAAAGAACTCATACAACAAAACCACACACTATAAGAGAATGACGAATTAAGAAATCAGAATGAGGAATCAATGACAAAATTCCAATGATGAATAAGATCGCCACACGGAGTGTGCCTCCCACTTTAAAAGAGACTCGCGTTGGGTAAGACCCCACCCTGCAAGGCTATCTGTTTTTATAGGCGGAAACAAATTCTTCAACCGACACACCAGTTTAGGCATTCGCAGCAACCTCGAAAGTCGTTAAAATAGGATGTTGAGTTTCCTTTAATGGAAATTCCTCAAGATACAACCCCGTGGCCTCCTGAAGGTTGCTGACTGATTCTTCGATAGTGGAACCCTGGCTTGCCGTACCAACTTCAGGGCAGCCAGCAACATACAAGTTGTTTTCCCTGCGCACTATTGCTGTGAATGTATATTTATTACTCATTACTTTGCTCTAAATTAGTACCTGTTGCGGAAAGTACCCTATTTTATAGGAAAAGCCTTATACGCATCATTCATAAAGACTAAGAACTCCTCACTCTCAATGTTGAAATCATTTTTAATACGCAGATAAATTCGATCTGTCTTTTCATTCCTGTTTTTAACAAACACTGAACTTGGCAGATTCAACTTTTCCGACATCGATTCCTCTTTGTCAAACTTTTTGACCTGAAGTCGATCGGCTATTTGATCACTTTTGAATGAATCTTTCTTGACAAGAAATTTAAGCAGAAGTGTTTTTGGCATTGTGACAACGGCAAGCCAATTCAAATTATTTATCCGATAAGACACATAATCCTTCTGATTCCAGCGAGGGCCTTCCACCTCTAAATTCTCCTGTATAATTTGATCGAGCAGGATAAATAGTTTCTTTGTTGCTGGGCTACAACGTTTTTCAAGATGCCAAGTTTTTCCATCACTTCGCCATGGTGAACCATCAGGTTTTATTTTGCCCGTATCAGAAAATTTGCTAACCTGAAGAGGTACAACAATATTGGGCTCTATGAACACATCATTACCATCTTTAAATGTATGGACTTCAATTACTTTGACATCTATAGTATGTTCACGTAACCACAAAGCTACACTTCCAAGTTTCTCCCTTACAGAGCTTCCAACAATGATGATTCGCTGATCGGTGTTGATGTCTGGAACATCATCTACACCAGCATTTTCACAGAAAGACTCGTATAGGGAATTAAAGTTAAACTCTGGATCACTCACTTGATTAAGATAATTACGGGAAACATTTTCAAAATCGGTAAATCTCCATTTTGAAATATAACTGGCATAACGTAATGACTGCATGTCCACTGGAGCTTTAAGTTTACCTCGTTTGAGTTCTATAACTACGGCATTACCCTGAGGGTCTATAGCCAAAACGTCCAAGCGGTCTTTTATATCTGGGATAAGAACTTGCCTACCTATAATAAACAAGGGCTCTCCAAGAATCGTACTATCCGAACAAATCCAGTTTTCAAGGTTCTCTTCTAAGAGCTTTTCTTGCTTTAATTTTGTCTCAGGTACTTTTGTAGGCCCTTTTTCAGTGATTTTCCAGAGTCCCATTTTCTTCCCTATCTTTATAGTATCTTTTCTTGTTCTATTGGACATGGTGGCAGAATTTAACCTGCTTTATCCTGTAAATCCTGTCAAGAATACACATTCTTGTACAAACAAGTTAGTGCCACTTTACTCCCAGATTTCCAACTCCAGTTCCAGTTCCACATCAAACCGTTCCAGAACCTTCTGCCGCACTATTTTGATTAGATTGAGCACATCTTCGCTACGCGCCCCTTCTTCGGCCACGATGAAATTCGCGTGTGTTCGGCTCACGCGCACCGCCCCAACTTCGGTCCCCTTCAAACCGGCCTTATCGATCAGAGCGCCCGCGGAGAGTGCTCGCGGATTCTTAAAGACGCACCCGGCGTTACGGCTGTGCATCGGCTGTGAGTTCTTCTTCAGCATCAGGATTTCTTTGAGCATTCGTCCTATCTGTTCCGGATCATTCTCTATCAGTGAAAA
>DAOWIP010000362.1 GCA_030640865.1 Sedimentisphaerales bacterium
ACACAGAATCGGAATACGAACGTAGTTCAAAGTACTCCTGTCGGGACAGCGTGGAGGGTTTACGCTGATAGTACCGTGAGGCTTATCGAAGAGCCGGATGTGGGAAATCTACAAGTCCGGTTCTGTGAGGGGTATTGAAGTTTTCTCACAAGGTTGAATATTGTGGCACTCTTGATACCGAAAGGCAAAAGAAACAGAGAAAACAAATTAAACCTAAATGAGAAAATCATATTATGCCTACTCGACAATTCAGAAGAGAGAGAAAAGAGAAGAAGAGAAACAAATGGTGCGATACATCGCACCCTACTTAACTGAGCAGGCTGAATGCTGAATACAGGAGAAAGAATTCAGAATTCAGAAGACAGAAGACAGAAAGAGGGAAGAAAGGAGAAAGAAGGAACCAATGACGAATAATGGAAAGTCGCAAACAATCTCAAATGACGGGCACGGCCCGCCCTACAAAGATAAAAAAGAAAGTAACGTATGAAAATTTTAGTATTAGGTGACTTCAGGCGGGACTCGCCACATTTTCTGTTGAATAATCCGCGAATGTTCAGCAAAGGTTTTGTCCGTAATGGCCATGATGTGCTGGAGTTCAGCTATCGCGAAAGGCTGTTGGGATACAGCCCATTCAAAAGCAAAAAATTGTCGGTAGCACTGGCCAAAAAGAAAACGGATCGACTCATGGTTCAATTGGCACGACATCATCAGTCTGACATCGTTTTTATTACCGCTTTCAAACTTCTGGACGGCGAGACGGTGCTGCAAATCAAAGAAGCTCTGCCGTCAGCTATGATAATATGCTGGTACAGCGATCCACCCAAAGATATTAACCCCACCGTTACCGATATAGCACTGCAATGCGACTGGTTTCTCTCAACCAGTGGCGCGGAGGTTCTGCAATTATACAAATCACTAAACGTGCCACACTGCGCTTTTATGCCCAACCCGTGCGATCCGGACGTGCAGCATCCGGTGGAAGTGTCGCCCAAATGGCGTTCTCAATTGCTTTTTATCGGAAAACTGAAACATAATCGGGCCGGTCAGGATTCGCTCCGCTGGGAATTGATTAAATCCCTGGTTGAAAAAAAGGCGATGACGGTTTGGGGCGCCTTAGAAAAACCGGCAGTCAAAGGGCAGGATTACATCAATGCCATCTCCGGGGCTGAAATAGCCTTAAGCATCAATGTCTATAACGATGTTCGCTTCTATCATTCCGACCGACTGGTGCATTTTATGAGCTGTGGCGCCTTTGTCTTGGCCAAGCAGGTGCCTGATAGTGATTTGCTCTTCGAGGACGGCCGACATATATGCTACTTCGAGTCCATCGAGCATTGTCTCGAACTGATCGATAGATTCGAGACCGAAAAAAAACGTCGTCAGGAAATCGCCGCGGCTGGTATGAAACATGCCCACGAAACCTTTAACTGTGTTAAGCTTGCTTCACATATAATCGATCTGGCAACAAAAGGTGATTATAAAGCAGTATGGAGAGAGATTGTTTGAAAGACGGCATAAGCTCAAGCCCATCCTACGTGCTGGTTTGCCGTGAATCAGATTTTTCTGGCATGGATCACCATTCGGGGCGGCTCGCCGTTAAGTGATAAAATTCTTTCTATGATCGAACAAAGCCGCCGTCGTCCGGACAAAATCGCAATAATACCTTTTTTCTTTTCTCTGGTCAGGTATCTGAAACTCTTTTGCGTAACCTGGCCATATCGCTGAGCGTAAATTTTTTCGACTCTGAACCCGGCTTTTTCCATCATTTTCGTTATTGTGGTTTTGCTGAAATGGGTCAGATGACGCGGTAATTCCAGCGGGTACCAGTATATTCCCATCCACCGGGCCAAAAGAGAATCTATATTCGGCAGGGCTACCACGAGTTTGCCGTGAGGCTTTAAGACGGTATTAACCTGGCAGAGAGTTCGAGTGGGGCTGGGCACATGTTCCAGCACATGCCACAAAGTAACAACATCAAAGCTGTCAGGGGCAAACTCCTGATCGGGAGCGATTCCCCTACAGACATCGAAGCCCTGTTCTCTACAAGTCGCCACCGCCTGATCGGACATGTCCATCCCAACAACATTCCAGCCCCATTGCTTCATCCGGTCCAGGTAACCCCCGGAGCCGCAGCCGTAATCCAGCAATTTGCCCTGCCCCTGCCAGGGGAACAGGTCAAAATTGCGTCTTTGGCCCTTAGTCAGAATCAGAATCGGCCAACTCAATAACCTGCCAAGCCAGCCGCTTTTATCATGAGGCGGATAGTTCCAGTGCTGCCGCATTGCCCATTGTTGCAATCGCCGTCTAAGCCTGTGCCTTTTATGTTGTTGGGCCTGATAGGGGCCATAGTCCGGTGGATAAACAGATGCGAGCGTCTCCGGAGTCGGCCTGGGATTGGTATAAACCAGTCCGCATTTCCGACAGCGAACCACCGACCACTTACCAGCAAGGCCGTGCAGCATATCCCGACCCAACAGAATATCATCACTGCTGTCGCTGCCGCATAAATCGCAGGGCACACGCTCCGTTTTGACTTCTGTGTCTATTGCTTCATCTGTCGATTTCATATATATCCGTTGTGTTAGACAGCATGGGCTGAAGCCCATCCTACGCGACTATATTTGGACGGAATGTTACCCTGAAATTGATTATCTGTCAACCGCTACACAATTTCGCCATCCCATCGCCACACGGAGTGTGCCTCCCACTTTAAAAGAAAAACTCACCTTTTTCTTTTGACATACCTGTCGTCATTATACAATAATGCACATATCGATATATATATACCGTATTTACCTGTACCAACCAGTTGGTCTTAGGAGTTCTTTATGTCACAAATATCGTTAGCAAGACATCCCATATTATATTACAGAAAGAAGTGGGGCTATCACAGGTGTAAGTATGGCGAGTCGTACCAGGGCCGAGTGGTGAAGGAAATTAACGGCATTAAAACAGTTTTCGATTTCGATCTCGGCAAAGTGATAAAAAGGATGTATTACAATGCGTACGAAATCGAAGTTATAGATATTATGAAAAAACATCTTAAGCCCGGCGGTGTTTTTATCGATGCCGGCGCTAATGTCGGCTATCTGTCCGCTGTCGCCGCGGGACTGGTCGGGACGAGTGGGCAGGTACACAGTTTCGAGCCTATGCCGCAATATTGCGTCTATATAAGTGAAACCGCCAAGTTGAATCCTTCACATAGTATCACCGCGAACAACTGCGCATTAGGTGATAAATCCGGTAAGACCACGATCTATACGCAAAAAGGCTGTATCGGCGGAAGCTCTATTGTGCGGGGCTATTTCCCCGATGACCAACAGGAAGATATAGTAACGATCGATGTTCTCAAATTAGACGATTATTTACAGCAAAAGGCAATTACCAATATCTCGATGATAAAGATCGATACGCAGGGTTATGAGCTGCCTATTCTGAGGGGCGCTTTGGGATACCTGCAGGCAAACAGAGATAACCTGCCAATGATAATCTGTGAAGTTTCGCCCCATGCGTTCAGCCTGGTAAATAGCAGCTTAGATGATTTTGGAAATATGATGAAAGAACTCGGCTATGAACCGTTTTGTATCTGCGGTCGGCATCGAATCAAACTGGAAAAAATCCAGACGCTATACAGAGATGTGTTGTTCAAACCGACAAGGAAATGAGTCAGGCTCGCGAAAGTTTTGTTCTTGATAAAAACTCGTCCAGGTTGCGTACGGCGATCAGGTTTTCGCACACCGGCGACTGGTGGTCTTCAGAAACGGGGATTACCGTATCGTCCTGAATTCGGTATATAGCGAATCCCTGATCGATCAGTATCCGGATCAACTCCGCAGTGGTACAGTCGAATTCCGATAAAGCGACATCATGCGATTCGAAATAGACGCATCTGGTTCGCGAAAGAATGTCGGCGGCACCCTCCATAACGAATTTTTCATAGCCCTCCACGTCAATCTTCAGCAAATCTATATGGTCGTCCGTTATGCCGATGTCGTCTAAGCGGGCCATGGTAACTTCGACGCCATCAGCGTCCTGAACAACGGCATTGCGGTCGTCCCTGCTCTGGTCGGAAAAATGTACCTTGCCGTCGCGGTTGCCCAGTGCCAGGTTGTACGCGGAAATATTCTCGAATTTGTTGGCGGCGATATTGCCCCGAAGATATTTGTATGTTTTCGGATGGGCCTCGATAGCATAGACCCTGCCCGCTTCACCGGCTAACGCGGCGGACATCAGTGAGAAAAAACCGATGTTCGCTCCGACATCGACGACGACATCGGACGGTTGA
>DAOWIP010000364.1 GCA_030640865.1 Sedimentisphaerales bacterium
ACTATATAAAGCCCTGAAAGGGCGAAAGAAAACAATTTGTAAAAAGTGTGAACGGTTACAATTATTCGACGGTAACGCTTTTGTCGAGGTTGCGGGGTTTATCGACGTCGTGGCCGCGGATGACGGCGGCGTGATAGGCCAATAGTTGCAACGGCACAACGGTAAGCAGTGGTTGTAACTCGTCAAGTGTATCGGGTATGCTGAAGACATGGTCGGCGTAATTGTTAATCCGTTCATCCCCTTCGGTTGCCACGGCGATAATCCTGCCGCCGCGAGCCTTGACCTCCTCCATATTGCCCATCACCTTTTCGTATTGAGAGCAATGAGTGGCGATAAAGACAACGGGCATCTCCGGAGTGATAAGGGCAATAGGGCCGTGTTTCATTTCGGCGGCGGGCAGGCCCTCGGCGTGAATGTAGGAGATTTCCTTCAACTTCAAGGCACCTTCCAAAGCGACAGGGAATTGATAGCCCCGGCCGAGGAAGAGCCAGTTTTCCCGCTGTGAATATTCCTGAGCGACCTGACGGATGGTATCGCTCTGGGTGAGGATTGTATCAACCTGGTCGGGGATTCTGTTCAGGGCATTGATATATTCGCTGAGCCGCTGCTGCGACATGTGCCGGCGACGTGCAATATAAAGGGCTAACATCGTCAGTACGGCTACCTGACCGGTAAAGGCCTTGGTCGAGGCAACACCGATTTCCGGTCCGACGTGCAGATAAATGCCGGCGTCTGTCTCACGGGCGATAGTGCTGCCGACCGAATTAACAACGCCAAGACTCAACGCGCCGCGCTGACGAGCTTCACGTAGTGCGGCCAAAGTGTCGATGGTCTCGCCGGACTGGCTGACGACGATTTGGATAGTGCCTTCTTCAATAATAGGATTGCGATAGCGAAACTCCGAGGCGTAGTCCACATCAGTAGGCAGACCGGCCAGTTCCTCGAATAAATATTCGCCTACCAGACCGGCATGCCAAGCCGTACCGCAGGCGGCGATATTAATCCGCCGTGCGCGAACCAGTTCACGGCTGATGTCAGCAATGCCGCCGAGCTGGATACGCCCCTCGTTAGTGTCAAGCCGGCCGCTCAGGCAAGCCTTGAGTGTTTTGGGCTGTTCGAAAATTTCCTTGGCCATGTAATGGTCGAACCCAGCCAGTTCAATCTCCTCAAGCAAATACTCGATCTGCTCGATTCGGGATGCAACAGGTACATTATCAATAGTTGAGGTTTGATAACCGTCCCGCGAGATAACGGCCATCTCGTTATCACCGAGATAAACGGCCTGAGAAGTGTGCTTGATGATGGCGGCCACATCGGAGGCGACCACAAACTCACCATCACCCACACCGAGGACAATCGGACTGCCACGCCGAGCGGTGATCAAAACATCAGGCGCATCCTGACAAATAACAGCTATGCCATAGGTGCCCGCCAACTCCCTGAGTGCCAACCGTGTTGCCGCGGTCAGATGCCCGGCAGGTTCGTCCCGGCCTTCCGGCAGATCAAGATTGGCCCGGTCGTGATAAAAAAAGCTGATCAGATTGGCGATTACTTCAGAGTCGGTCTCACTGCTGAAAGAACAACCCTTTTCGATAAGCCATTGTTTCAGGGTGGTATAGTTCTCAATAATACCATTGTGGACGATGGCGATCCGGCCGGTATGGTCCAGATGAGGATGGGCGTTTTCGGTGGAGGGTTTGCCATGCGTTGCCCAGCGTGTGTGAGCGACGCCGAGAGTTCCGATAATGTTTTCTTCGGTGAGAAGCTCTTCCAGATTCGATATGCGGCCAGCCGAACGTACTAACCGCATTTTTTCGGGGCCGATAACGGCGATGCCCGAAGAGTCGTAACCTCTGTATTCCAATCGTTTTAGACCCTCAACCAATATCGGCTCGGCCCGTTTTTGCCCCAGATAAGCCACTATTCCACACATAGATTTATCTCCGTTTTGGACGCTAACGTTAAAAGTTCAAGGTATTCTGATCATATAAGTCTATATATCATTGATATTATCGACCAAAAGATATATCACAATAATATATTTGTCGCAAAGGAATGCGCGCCGCCATCCTGGGCATACCTTTTTTTCGTAAAACGCGAAAGTTGACAGAAAAATGCTTGAAACATTGATAGCTTTTGTTAAATTCAGGGCAAAGAAGTTATTTTGTAAATTTTTGTAAAGGGTAATACTATGATCAGAATCGACGGAATTTCCGGGAATTTTCTCCATACGTTCACATATCGTAAAAATCGGTACATGCATAAAATCATTCTCTTTGCTTTTATTATAACATTGTGGATGTCAGTTGGTTCGGTTTGGGCTAAGGCTTCAAGCAAAGCGAGCAAAGACACTATTGAGCCGCTGAACCGTTTCCCACGGATGGTGCAGGAATACTTCGTAGATCAGGTTCGCCAAATCGAGAAGCAGGCCGATCAGCGACGGGCCAAACTGAGAACAAAAGCCGACGCCAATGCCTACGTCGAAGAGGTTCGTGAGAAGATTCAGGAAAGTTTCGGTCCCTGGCCGGAAAAGACACCACTCAATCCTCGGATCACAAGTGTCCTCGAAAGAGATACCTACAAAATTGAAAATTTAACCTTCGAGAGCCGTCCGGGCTTTCTGGTTACGGCTAACCTGTACATACCCAAAGGACGGGAATTTCCGCTTCCCGGCGTAGTGGGCACGTGCGGTCATTCCGCCAACGGCAAAGCGGCAGGATTCTATCAGTCTTTCGCCCAGGGACTGGCACGACAGGGGTATGTCGTATTAATATTCGATCCCATCGGGCAGGGCGAGCGGTTGCAGTATCCGGATAAAAATCTAAAATCAAAGATCGGTGTGGGAGTACGAGAACACCTGTATTGCGGCAATCAGCAGTTTTTGGTGGGTGAGTTTTTCGGTTCCTGGCGTGCATGGGACGGTATCCGGGCATTAGATTACCTGTTGACGCGAAAAGAAGTGGACCCGAAACATCTCGGCGTAACCGGTAACTCCGGCGGCGGGACAATGACCACCTGGTTGTGCGGTGTTGAAAACCGCTGGACAATAGGAGCACCAAGCTGCTTTGTAACAACCTTTCGCCGTAACCTTGAAAATGAACTCCCAGCCGATACCGAACAGTGTCCGCCGCAGGTATTGTCGCTGGGGCTGGACCACTCCGACTTTCTGGCTGCTATGGCGCCCAAGCCGGTTATTATCCTGGCCAAAGAAAAAGACTACTTCGACGTCCGCGGCAGCGAAGAGGCGTATCAACGCCTGAAACATCTTTACCAATTGCTCGGCGCGGAAGACAATATAAAGTTGTTTGTCGGGCCAACGTATCATGGCTACTCCCGGGAAAATCGCGAGGCTATGTATCGCTGGTTCAATCGAGCCACCGGTATCTCAAACGCTCGAACAGAACCCGATCTTATAATTGAAAAAGATGAAACGATCAGATGCGCCCCGGACGGACAAGTGTGCCGTCTGGATTCACGAACAGTTTATTCCTTTACGAAAGAAATGTCCGAAGCATTAGCGAAAAAACGACCGAAAAACCTTGCCGGTAAAAAACTTCGGCAAAGTATTGTCCAGGCCCTGCGTCTGCAAAACCAGACCCAATATCGCCGGAAGAATCCGGTTCCGGAATACCGTATTCTGCGTAACCGGTCAGGCCGCAAATATCCCAAGCGGTATGCGACGTTTTATGCAGTCGAGTCCGAACCGGGGATTCACGTTCTGGTATATCGCCTCAACAACAGACGTTTGATGTCACGCCCGCCCAGAGGACAAAAACGCGCGATTCTATATGTAGCCCATCAGTCCAGCGACGCCGAACTTCGTAACGAGCCGCTGATCGCGGAATTGCTCAAGGCCGAGCCGGACTCGGCATTCTATGCCTGCGATGTACGCGGTATCGGCGAATCCCAGCCGAATACCTGTGGGAAAAATTCGTTTCTGAATTCCTATGGGTGTGATTACTTTTATGCGATTCATTCGATTATGCTGGATAAACCCTACGTCGGACAGAAAACTTATGACGTACTTCGGGTGCTCGATTGGCTTAAAAGCTGTGGTTATGAAGAAGTGCATATCGTCGGCAAAGGCTGGGGCGCTCTGCCTGCTACCTTCGCCGCGGTTTTGTCTGAACAGGTCAAACAAGTAACATTGAAGAATGCCCTGACTTCCTATTCCGATATCGCCGAGTCGGAAACATATAACTGGCCGCTCTCAACTTTGCTGCCGAACGTCCTGAAGTATTTCGATCTTCCGGATTGCTATCGGGCGTTACGCGAAAAGGAACTGCGACAGATAGAGCCATGGGACGAAAACGCCCGGTAATTTCTGGGACGGCTACTTTATTTGTAACCGTTCACGCTTGCTTTTAGAAGATTTCTTTGTGTCTTCATCATTCTGGTTTCCTGATTCATCATTATCTTTCCCACGAAAAATCCAGTTGACTTTATAAATAATATAGCTTAAGCTATTAATGAGTAGTTAGTAGCAGGAGACATATAAAAGAAATGGTTGAAATTCACCCAAAAAAACTTGCTGGCAACTGGGAATCTGGATTTGCCTTGGATTTTCATACCATAAGTAGCGAGTACATCGGTGACGATGAAAATGGACGTCCTCAGTTCACGACAACGCGGAGTGATATAGGAGAGCTGCTTTACCGGCTGAAATACAAATCTGACAGATCGGTATTGAAGATAATCACGAGCACTGTGAGTGACTTTTTGAAGTTACGCAAATGGCCAATTGACTTGATCATTTCTACTCCTCCGTCTCGTGCAAGAATATCTTTTCAGCCTGTTCCGGTAGTTGCAAAAGGAGTTGGGAAGAATCTTGGTATTAAAATCTGCATCGACTGTGTGGTAAAAGTCAAAGACACCCCTGAACTTAAAGAGATATATGATTATGATAAACGGATGAATTTGTTTCAAGGCGCCTTTGCAGTGAATGAAGCAGATGTCGCAGGGCACTCTGTCCTGCTTTTTGACGACCTTTATCGTTCCGGGGCCACTCTCAACGCGGTTTCAAAGGCTTTGGTTGAGAAAGGCAAAGCCAGGAAAGTATATGTTCTTGTAATAACCAGAACTCGGAGTAAACGATGAAAAAGGTGTTTTTTGGCGGCTCTCGAAAAATATCGCGACTGAGCCGGACTATTAGAGAACGTGCGGATAATATCATTGCAAAAGGTTATGTGGTCCTCATTGGCGACGCTAATGGTGCCGACAAAGCGATGCAGAGATATCTTGCCGACAATGCTTACAGAAAAGTTATTGTCTTCTGTTCAGGTAATAACTGTCGGAATAATCTTGGTGATTGGGAAACCAGATTTGTTACATCGAATCGAGAAAAAAAGGATTTCCTTTTTTATGCAGAAAAAGACAAAAGAATGAGTAACGAAGCCGATTATGGGTTTATGCTTTGGGACGGAGAAAGCAAAGGAACATTAAATAATGTTCTGAATCTGTTAGAACGCAATAAATATATACTCGTTTATTTCTCTCCGGAGAAACAATTTATAACGCTAAAAAAATTACAAGATATCGATATTCTACTGCATAAGTGCAAACCGGATGCAGTCCGGCGATTCGATCGCACACTTAAAATCATCAGAAGGGCAAACATAAAACAATCGCAATTGGAATTTGCCTGAAACTTAAGCCCATCCCGCGTGAATAAATATATTAGGAGTTAAGTAGGGTGCGATGTATCGCACCATTTGTTTTTGTATTCATTTGTCGATTGATTTGAAAATTTCATCTAATCACGGAATATTTGTAACCGTTCACGTCTCCTGTCTTGCTATTATAAAGAATCAAATTTGTTTTAAGCAAGTTCAAAAGACCGATGTGTAAGCGATTGTCATAAGTCTTTATTTTTCGTTCCGGCGAATCGTCGTAAGTCCTTAATTTACGTTGAAAACGGGATTTTCAACTTTTGTGATATTTACGCTAAAAAGGCTGAAAAAGTCCGGAAACCGTTTATTTTTTACGATTTTCCGAAGAGCGGCAAAAAATATTTTACCAAAATGAAAGGTTTTGACGGTTTTTAGACACAATTCAACTAAAAATCAGCGGTTTTCGAGCATAAGAAAAAACCCGCCTGAAATGTTAAAATAGAGAAGGGAAAATTCGAAAAGTTGGAACGTCAGATGTGCCACTCGGCGTTCGTAGAAAAAAATTGCGGTCAATCTTCGGTCCTTGTATAATGCGATTTATGTGAACAATATATTATTCTGCCAAATATTTTGATTAAGTCGGAGGCTGTTATGAAAACAGGTTTTAACTTGCTGCTCTGGACACCGTTTGTAACCGAAAAACATTTCGAACTGTTTGAGAAGCTCAAGGCAACAGGATATAACGGGGTGGAGATTCCCCTTTTTATGGGGGACGAGAAGCATTATCAAAAAGTGGGACAGGTAATCAAAGACAACGGACTGGAATGCACAACGTGTACGGTGATACCGGATGAAGAGCATAATCCGATAAGCGCGGAAGCGAAACACCGTCAGGGCGGATTGGATTATCTTAAATGGGCGCTTGACTGCACGGCGGCGCTCGATGGGAATGTTCTGTGCGGGCCGTTCTATCAGCCGCTGGGGGTTTTCAGTGGTCAGGGGCCGACAGAAGAAGAAAAGCAGCACGGGGCGGAGGTACATCAGCAGGCAGCAGAGATTGCCCGACAGGCAAACATAATGTTGGCAGTCGAATGCCTGAACCGGTTCGAGTGTTACTTTCTGAACACACTTGACGCCGGGGCCGAGTACGCCCGTCAGGTCAATCATCCGAATTTCGGAATAATGTATGATGCCTTTCATGCCAACATAGAAGAGAAAGACCCGGTTGGATGCATCAGCAAAAATATCGATATGATCCGACACGTTCATATTTCAGAAAACGATCGGGGCACTCCGGGAAAAGGCCATGTGCCGTGGGCAGAAATATTCCAGGCCCTGCGGCAGGGCGGTTATGACGGCTGGCTGACAATCGAGGCGTTCGGAAGAGATATGCCGGAACTGGCGGCAACGACACGCGTATGGCGAGACCTCTCAAGTAGTCCGGAAGAAGTATATACAGAAGGTTTTCAGCTTATCAGCAAAAGTATATAAAACAAAGGCAGAAAAATATAAAATGTAAAATAGACAATGATGAACTGAAGAACGCCATGCGGAGTATGCCTGGCATTTTAGAAGAAAAACGGTTAAAGAGCACCTCTCTGAAATACAGAAAGGTGGCACCCGGCGCCCTTTCAGGGCCTTAACAGGAGCAATGCAATGAAAAAGATTTCGATAGGAACGTGGGCGTATTCGATAGGGCCGTATCAGGATAATCCGGTACCGTGGGAAGAAGTGATCGAAAAGACTAAAGCAATGGGGTTTGACGGAGTGGAGTTGGGCGGGTTTCCGCCACATCCCAATCCGGACGATATGCCAACCAAAGAACAACGTGCCGCGTGCAAAGAGCAAATGGCCAAGCTGGGGCTGGGCTGGTCGGGACTGGCGGCAAATCTGTGGAGCGAACATCTGATCGACTCCGAAGATAATTCGGGCTATCTGAATACCTTTCGTAAAAACCTGAAGTTCTGTGTGGATTTGGGTATCCCGGCAATCAGAGTAGATGCTGTACAGCCGCCGGATATCTTCGATAAGGTCGATCCGAAAACCGCTCTGAAACGAATAGTCGAAACATGGAAAGTATGCGCGGTTGAGTCAGCGGACGCAGGCGTTCGGCTGACGTGGGAATTCGAGCCGGGCTTCGCATTTAATAAACCGTCCGAAATCATACGCATAGTCGAAGAAGTGAACCACGATAACTTCGGAGTGATGTTCGACGCGTGTCATGGCTATATGGTGGCCGATGTTGGGGCCAGACAGTGGGGCGAAAAAGAGACGTTGCCGGGAGGAGTGCTGGAACTGGCACAAAAACTACGCGGAAAAATAAATCATCTGCATCTGATCGACTCGGACGGCACACTACACGATAACGAAACCTCAACCCACGCACCGTTTGGCGAAGGAAAAATTGATTTCGATGAACTAATGCCGGAACTTATAAAAAATGATATGGGACATAACTGGTGGACAGTCGATCTGTGCTTCTGGCCGAACGCATGGGCGGTAACGGAAAAATGTAAAAAGGCGGTCGATGAGCTGAATGTGAAATATGGTTAAAGAAGAACTCAGAAGTCAGAAGACAGAAGAAAAGAAAACAAATGGTGCGATACATCGCACCCTATTTAACTGTCAATATATACCGAAAAAATCTTCCTTTTTCGGTGCTCCGAATTTGACTTTTTTAATTTTTACAAGAG
>DAOWIP010000513.1 GCA_030640865.1 Sedimentisphaerales bacterium
GAACCGGTTAGAAGAGGCTGAGCCGTTGATGCGGCGCGCACTGGCAATCGATGAAGACTCCTCCGGCGACGACCCTCCGAATGTCGCCACAGACCTCAACAATCTGGCGCAATTGTTTCAGGTTACGAACCGGCTGAAAGAAGCTGAGCCGTTGATGGAAAGGCATTTGGTAATTTTTCTCCGGTTCACCCGCCGAACCGGTCATCCGCACCCGCATCTGAAAGCTGCGATCAACAACTATGGAACCCTGCTTATGCAGATGGGGGAGAGTGAAGAGCAAGTCGCTGCTCGACTGAAGAGACTGGACCCGGAAATATTTTAGTGGTGAGAAAGTGGGAAGAGATGGAACACGGATGACACGGATGCAACGGATTGGACAGATAAGAAAAGAAGAAATGAACATCCAACATTCAACGCTCAACATCCAACGTCGAATCGAAGAAATAGAATACAGAAAGAGTTGAATATCGAATGCAGGAAGAGTTGAACGTCGGACATGGAAAGAGTTAAACGTCCAACATTCAACGTTCAACGCTCAACGTCGAATCAAAGAAATATCGAATGCAGAAAAGAAGAACGCGTGGGCCAAAGGCCCACCCTACAAGATAATGAGGAATTAAGAAATCAGAATGAAGAATCAATGACGAATAACGAATGTGAACATCGAACATCGAATTAAAGAAATAGTAACATTTTAGCCATATGAAACAAACAGCAGGAAACCGCCTGCGGCGGAAGCTATTTTATGCTGGATTCTCGCCTTCGCGGGAATGACACACTTGGCTAAAGTGTTACAAGAAATATTGAATGCAGAAAGAGAAGGATGCGTGGGGTAAGGCCCCACCCTACATTTGTTACAGGAGACAGACATGATAGTAGTAACCGGTGGAGCGGGTTTTATCGGCAGCGGGCTGGTGTGGGGGTTGAATCAGCGGAATATAAAAGATATTCTGGTGGTCGATGAGCTTGATAAAACCGAGAAATGGAAAAACCTTCTTAATCTGCAATTCAGCGACTATCTGGATAAAGATGATTTCCTTGAACTGATAAAAAAAGGGGAGTTTGACAAAACAGTAGAGGGTATTTTGCATATGGGGGCGTGCAGCAGTACGACGGAAACCGATACACGTTATCTTATGGAGAATAATTACGAGTACAGCAAGCGCCTGGCGATGTGGTGCGACGACCGGAAAAAACGCTTCGTTTATGCCTCCAGCGCAGCGACTTATGGGGACGGAAGTAATGGATTTTCCGATGAGCATAAGGGTCTGGAAGGCTTACGGCCGCTGAACGGATACGGATTTTCCAAATACCTGTTCGATGTCTGGGCCAGGCATAATAAACTGCTGAAGAAAATTGCCGGACTGAAGTATTTCAACGTGTTTGGCCCGAACGAATATCACAAAGATGATATGCGGAGCGTAGTGCATAAGGCGTTCGGGCAGATTCAGACCGAGGGGAAGGTACGGCTGTTCAGGTCGCATCGGCCGGATTATGAAGACGGACAGCAAAAGCGGGATTTTGTTTATGTCAGGGACGCGGTAGCGGCAACGCTGGCAATCTATGAGAATAAAAAGGCCAACGGGATATTTAACATAGGCACAGGTAAGGCGCGGAGCTTTTACGACCTTGTAACAGCGGTTTTTGTGGCGATGGAGAAAGAACCGCAAATCGAGTTTATTGACATGCCCGAAGCCATCCGGGACAAATATCAGTATTTCACGCAGGCCGAGGTGGAAAAGCTGCGGGCGGTATGGCCGAAAGAGGGACATTCGCTGGAGGATGCCGTTGCCGACTATGTGCGGAACTATCTGCTAAAGGATGATCCATATTTAAATCAGCAACCACCCGCAGAGACGGTTTTGTAGGATGGGCTTCAGCCCATGCTGTCTGCTGTTCACGGCGATGGCGACTTTCTATTATTCGTCATTGGGGCTCCTATGTTAAAAGTCTCCTCCAAAGTTTATAAAAAATTACGCTAACTATCTGCTAATACGAAGTTTGGGAAATCTTCAAACACCCAGTCATTTTTCAGGGTGTTATAAATTATGCCCAGCAACTTCCGGGCAGTATACCCGAAAATCTCAAAGAGTTGGACATAGGGGCCTATGAGTTTATTGCCAAACGGGACATGGCAGGCTTTTTGAACTACTGCCGGGAGAAAAGCAACCATATCTGCGGTAACATACCAATTGCGATATTGCTTGGTATGCTCCCCGCCGACGTGAGCGTCAATATGATACAATATGACACTTCCGGAAAAATTACGGGTGATTTTATCAATTCGGTAAGTTACCTCTCCGCCGCCTTTACCGGCGACTGGAGCAACTGAACGGTTACAAAAAGGTATATAGTATAAATGTCATTGATAAGTTTGCAGGATGTTGCTGTGGGTTATGGTGGCCCGCCTTTGTTGGTGGATGCCAATTTACAGATTGAGCGCGGAGAACGAATTTGCCTGTTGGGCCGAAACGGGGTCGGCAAATCGACACTTCTCAGGCTTATAGAAGGTCTTATTCATCATGAATCCGGCGAAGTTGTTCGCCAACAAAACATTATTATTACGAGTGTCCCGCAGCAGGTACCTCAGGGACTGGACGGCACGGTATTCGAGCAGGTTGCCGGCGGACTTGGGGCAAAGGGACAACTGCTCGCCGAATACCATAAGGTCGCTCATGATCTGACGAATGAAAGTTCCAAAACGCTCCTCAGGCGGCTGGATCAACTACAACAATCTTTGGACATTGACGGTGGCTGGGACAGTAACCGTGAGGTTGAAACGATCATTACTAAAATGGGGCTGGACCCTGACGCGAATTTCGCCGAATTATCTGCCGGGCTTAAACGAAGAGTGTTGTTTAGCCGGTCTTTGGCCGGCAGACCCGATATTCTGTTGTTGGACGAACCGACAAACCATCTTGATATATCGGCTATCGATTGGCTCGAAGATTTTTTGCCGAAATTTGACGGCACGCTTATTTTTGTAACTCACGACCGAATGTTTCTTAAAAAGATCGCCACAAGGATTATTGAAATAGATCGTACCAGGCTGACCAGTTGGTCATGCAACTATGAAACATATCTGACGAGAAAACAGCAGGTAATTGACGCTCAGCTCAGACAGAACAATCTGTTTGACAAAAAACTTGCCCAGGAGGAGGTATGGATACGCAAGGGCGTTAAAGCTCGAAGAGTGCGTAATGAGGGTCGCGTGCGTGCTCTTAAGGAGATGCGCAGAGAACGCAAAGAGCGTCTTCAGCAAGTCGGTACCGTAAAAATGCAGGCTCAGGACGCGCAGCGGTCCGGGCGAATTGTCATCAAGGTAAATTCCATGAATTTCGGTTATGTGGACGACAGTTATATTATAAAGGATTTTTCCACGATTATCGAACGTGGTGACAAGATCGGTTTTCTTGGCCCGAACGGAATTGGTAAGACAACGCTTATGAAGCTTCTTTTGGGCCGATTGCAACCGCAATCCGGCCGGATCAAGCATGGTACAAATCTGGAAATCGCCTATTTTGACCAGCTTCATTCAACTTTGGACGAGCAAAAAACCGTGCAGGAAAATATCATCGACGGAAGTGATACCTTGAAAATCAATGGCCGACCTCGCAATATCATTGGTTACCTGCGTGATTTCCTGTTCACGCCTGCTATAGCGAGAACGCCTGTATGGCGTATTTCCGGTGGAGAAAAAAATCGTTTGCTGCTTGCCAAAATGTTCGCTCAGCCGTCGAATGTCCTGTTATTGGATGAGCCGACCAATGACCTTGACATTGAGACCCTTGACTTGCTCGAAGATTTGCTGCTGGACTATAGTGGAACGGTTCTGATCATCACTCACGACCGGGCGTTTCTGAATAATGTGGTAACCAGCACGTTTGTTTTTGAGGGCGGTGGAATAGTAAAGGAATATGCGGGAGGTTATGACGATTGGCTGTGTCAGCGAAAGCCTCGACAAAAAGACGATAATGCCGGCGATAATAATTTACGAAAGACTGCTAAAAAAGTTCGGAGGCAAAAAACCCTGACAGATAAGCCGCCACGTTTGACCTACAAGGAAAAGCTGGAACTCGAAAAACTGCCTCGACAAATTGAACTGCTGGAGAGCCGATTGTCTCAGATGCACGAAAAAATGATGGAGCCTGAATTTTATAAGGGGCCGGGTGAAATAATTGCGAAGCTGAAAGCCGAATCACAGGAAATTGACGAGCAGCTAACCGCCGCCTATTCTCGTTGGGAGGAACTTGTAGAAATCGAAAATTAGCAGGCGTAGCCCAGGCGAAAGTAGCCCGGGCCATGCCCGCCATTTTGCTGATAAAGCAGAATGGGCTTCAGCCCATGCTGTTATACTGCAACCGCCGGCTCTGCCGGCGATAAATCGAAAGGCAACCTCTAAAAATTCAATATTATTGATATAAAGTCGCGTTTATGCGTTATTACGCGGGGCACAGGCCCGCCCTACTGATGTTTTTAGAGGTTGCCAAAAAGCATTGCTGATGGTTGCCGATTATGCCAGTTTATCCCGGTTCTCATAGACTTTCAGGATAGCGTTGGCGATGTCGTCCATGTCGCTTTTTGTTCCGAGCAGAAATTTTTGACTGAACCATATCGCTTCCTGACAGAGTTGATCATTATCAGGAAGGTGATTTTCTTCGCGATATTTTTTCAGTCTTTTCTTCGAGAAAAGTCTCTTATAACCTTTGGAGCTTAAGGCGTCTTCAATTAAGCCGTCCTTGTTCTGTGGGCCATAACCCGGGCCGCACCCGACACCCTCCGCAGCCATCGCTGAGCGGAATCTAACTCGTGGAATGTTGTTGAAATACTCCTTCTTATATCGAAACGCATAGAGATGGTATGCGGATCGGGTGGCTCCGGGAGCTAATTTGCAGGGGATAACACCGGGAATGTCTTTGATTCTCGAAGTCAGATAAAGGGCGTTCTCCAGGCGAGTGTCAGCGTCCCTCTGGATACGCTTCATTTGAGACATAAGTATAACCGCCTGGAATTCCTGCATTCTGTAGTTAGTGCCCCGAAGTGGATTTTTGCCGGTTGCCTTTACGCTGCCATGGGGGCGGCCGCAGTTGTGAAAGGTATAACAGCGGTCTATGATTTCCTCGTTATTACCCACGATCGCGCCGCCTTCGCCGGCAGGGAGATTCTTGGAGTTCTGGAAACTGAAACAACCCAGATCGCTCAGCGTACCGCATTTTTTGTGATTGTATTCCGCCAGCCATGCCTGGCATGCGTCTTCTATCACCAACAGGTTATGTTTTTTGGCGATAGCGTTTATGCGGTCCATGTCGGCCGGCTGACCCATAATGTGAACCGGTATAATCGCCCTGGTTCTCTTGGTGATTCTTTCTTCGATTTTGTCGGGGTTCATCGTGAAAGTTTCCTGGTCGGTATCGACAAAAACCGGCAGTGCCTTGCTCTGGAAAACCACATTGAAGGTGGCAATGAAGGTATAAGGCGCAACAAGAACCTCATCTCCGGCATCTATGCCCAGAGTGTGCATGGCAACAAGCAGGGCCGTGGTGCCACTGGCGGTGGCGAGACATCGCTTTGCGCCCATAAGTTCGGCATACTTTTTCTCGAATTCTGTAACCTTTGTCCCCCAGCCCCGAAACCATTTTCCACTACGCAGGACAGAAAGGATGTCTCCTTCGGCGGATTGGTCCCAGATGGGCCACTCTGACCAGGGCTTGGTTCTTACCGGCTGACCGCCAAGCATGGCTAACTTTCCTGCCTTTTTACTGACATTGCCATAGGCCGGGACCGCTCCGGAAGCAACCGCGGCCGCAATGGCGCCTGATGATGCCGTTGTGATAAATTGACGTCTGGTTAAGCTGTTTTTATCCATTTTTTTTACTCCTGTGTTAATTTGTCCAAGTTTTATAGTTTTGCCATTCACGCTAAACAGAAAAAATGGCTACACTACTAATATAATATCCTGGAGCACAAGATTTGTCAATTATACTAATCCTTGATCTTATCTATTTTTTTAATAATGGCGGCGGCCTCGTTCCGCACTGTGTCGTTAGTCGAATTTTCGAGTATCTTGTTCGCTGCCGCTCTGGCCTCGACCCGTGCGGAACCGATGATAGCACGCGCAATACCCAGCATCGCAAGCTCGGCTTCGGCCTTCACTTCGTTATCCGTCAGGCAAGGCTCGACCAATTTCAACGCCGCGGGATCGGCCACTTTTGCCAGACAGGCCAGTACGAGCTTCCTCTCATCAGGCAGACGTGCGCCACTGATCAGTTCACCGCAAACCCTGATCGTTTTTTGCATAGAATAACCGCCAAGCCCAAGAAGCCGTGTGCAGCCGCGTAGTGCCACGACGCGATGAGTCCTGTTCCCGGTCGTCTGGAACACTTCCAGCAACGTATCAATTGCCCGCGTATCCGGCCAGTCAGCCAGCGCACGCACCGCCGCGTCCTGAACCACCGGCTCCTTGTCATTCAGGGCAGTCCGTACCATATTGAACGCCTTTGTGTTGCCGATACCCTGAAGCACACGCAGCAGAGAACACCTGGTAGCCGTTCCCCTGACACTACCGAGCGCGGCAAGTATCGCGTCAGCGCGGCTTGCTTCGTCATCGATCCCGCGAGACACTATTACTACCGCCCGTTCCGCTTCCTTCCGGCCTTCGTCTCCTTCGAGGTTGACGAGTAATTTAATAATTCTGATCAAGTGCTTCGGGGTAGCCAGTACCGCAATCGCCTTGAAAGCCGCCTTACGGACATCTTTGTCCTGCCCGGCTGCCTCGTTGAGCAGGTCCGGCACAGCAATCACAATATGTCTATCCTGCAATAACTCGATAAGTTTGGCGCGTGTTGCGGGAGCGGAGGAAATCTTCATACACCCGACAATTGTTTCGTCGATTCCATCTCCCGAAAGCCGTCGAAGGCTCGCCATCGCGGCCTGCTTTTCCCGATGGCTTTTGCCGTCGGCTATGACGCTGACGAGCAACTTCACCGATGACGCATCGCCAATCTCTCCGAGTGCCTCCACCGCGGTTATTCTGACCTCGGAGTTCGGGCTTGCCGCCGCAGTGGTGATTGCGGGACTGGCGGTCAAGTCGCCCCGACGGACTAATACCCTGATGAGCAGTACCTGCGCTTCAGCGGGCAGCCTGGGTAGTTCGGCCGCGAAACGCTTAGTAACTCCTCGCCCCTTCAGCCTGGCGATGTGGGCGATGGCCGTACCACTCAACATCGCGTCCTTATCCGCGATGACTTTGATTATTTTCGACACGGCCTCATCCGGCCGAGCCGTCAGCAAGCCCGTAAATGCGCCCATTCGAACATACTCTGGTACCCTTGCTGTCTGGATGTCCTCATAGATTTTCGCCGCCTCATTTCGCTTTCCCTGAATGAGCAGTTGCTCGGCTGCGGTCAGAGACGCATCCAGAACCGCCGCCCGGAGTCCCGCAGACGCGTCATCGCAGAACCCAATCAGAACACGCGCAGCCTTTGGCGTACCGGCACGCCCCAAAGCAAAGGCTGCCGCTGCGGCAATCTGATCGTTGGTGTCTTTAAGTAGCGGTATCAGCAGATTAACGGCTTCCTTGTCTTTACGCACGCCCAGCGAATGGATTACACCAATTTTTGCCGTACCTTCCGCCCTACCGAGGGCGTTACGCAGTGCCTGGCCGACTTCGGGATAAGGCATTGGCTCAAGGGCATAACGGGCTATATGTGAAAGTTCCTTGTCCGCCAACATTCCGGCCAAGGCGGGGACGGCATCGACTGTGCCGATGACCCGGAGGACACGACAGGCATGTACCTTCTGTTCTCGCGGCGCATCGCCTTTGACAATCCTGACATAGCTCATCTCAAGTGCTTTGCGGGCATTGGCATTCCCGCGGGTGGCGGCTATTTCTTCACCAACTGTTTTTGCTGTAATATCCGCCGTCAGCCACGCGATAACCATACAAGTAATAACAATCCAACTAACAGATCGATATTTAAGATACATCTTCTACACTCCATTATTAGTTAAGTAGGGTGCGATGCATCGCACCATTTGGGTCAAGCAGGTTATTTTACGAAACAAAGCCATTTTTGTTACCGTCCA
>DAOWIP010000153.1 GCA_030640865.1 Sedimentisphaerales bacterium
AATTATGCCGGAAAAATAAAAAAAGTAAAATCCTCCACCGCGAAAAAGAGTATTTTTTTTCTGCCACAGGCAAGATATTATTTTTTGTGAACCGGAATAGCGAAACGCTATCTTGCCTATCTTAACCCCAACCTTTGGGACGATAATTAAAAGTTGTTGTCGCAATCTATCCGGGGGCTTACGCCCCCGGCTATGCGCTCTTACGGCCCTTCGGGCCTAATAAGGAAAAGAAACTGTGAACGGCTACATTTTATTTAATCTTGTCTTTCATCCAGGGGCAGGTCTTTCTTTGTGGGCAGTGGGCGCAGCCATGCTTGGTTGAAACCAACGGCAGAACAATAAACGAGTTCACCATAAACACCACAAGCAGCACCAACAGCGGCCAGGAGAAACCAAGCCATAACCCATAGCCTCCCACCGGTACAGGCAGAAGCCAGAGGGGAACAATAACAGGGATGTGCTTTTTAAATTTTTCAGGGAAGCGGTCGCCGTCTTTTTTAGATACCAACTTAGCGGCAATCCGGCCGTAACCGCAGGGACACAGACGCGTGCCGTAATAATGACAGTACGGACAAAGGAAAATGATGATCCAAAAGGCACCGATAACGCCGTAAAGAAAATAGAGCGCGCCTGTAATCCAGTACCACGGCGACGGAATCCGGCTAATAAGGAAGATGATACTGCCAAGAATAATCATTAACAGGTACGGAAGATTGTTAATAAACTCCCGCCGATGAGTATGTGCTTTTATTTTGAGATGTTTGTTACAATTTTGTTGGTCTTGTTGATCTTGCTTTTGCATTCTCGCCTCGCTGTTGAAAAAATCCCGTTGTTTATATCATCTCAATCGTCTCGGCTGGTATCCAGGCATCATCGCCGCTGGATAGTTCAATCCGCAGCCATTTGGAACGTTTTTCACGCAGAATAAATTCCGTACCGGAATGCAGTGGTTCCCTGAAACTTTCAGGGTAGTTTATTCCGTCTCCCTGCCGGGCGGTTACCTCGTCCGCGACGATGACCCCCTGCGCATTTGCTCGGTCCGAGTGTACATCGACGGCCACCGAGACGGCAAAACACACAGCCCCAACCATCCCGACGATTGCCAGTCCTAACGTTCCCCTGCCGCGCCGCCGCCACAGGCGGACACTTATAGCCACCCAGGTCAATATCCAGGCAAAGCAGGCCAATAGAAACCTGGTTTTAACACCGAAATCGTAATGCCAGAAAAAAAGTGTCTGCAAAATCCTTTCTTGCGCCTTGAGCGGTACCTGGTCTCGCCGCTGCTCAAGGGCGGTTTGCAAGTTCTTGCGGAGGTTACCCGCCAGCTCCGAAGCGTCCCCGGCAAAGCGTTGTGCCCGGCGATAATTTAAGATAGCCCGCCCAATGTCTCCCATAAGCAAATATGTATTGCCGAGGTTGTAATATAGAGGAGCGTTCGTGATGCGTCCTTCCTCGATGATTCTTTTATATCGCAGGATCGTTTGTTCATATAATGTCCGTGCCCGACCGGGATCGCTTTTTGCCAGGTCGTTTGCCTGTCGAAACAGGCCGCCAGCCTGGTCTGTTAACTCCACCAGCTCCTGCTGAGTGAGTTTGGCCGAAGCCTGGCCGTTCAGCATTATCAGCACCGTCAGGGCCGAGGCAAGATAATTCAGGTAGTAACTTTTCACTTGAGATTCTTTTCCAGCGTTTTAACTAATGTTCTTACATCAGCCGGATCGACTATCTCGTCATCCGTGTTCGTTCCGGCAAACCGGCTTTGTTCGCACTGTTCCAATACCCGGCAGAACCGTTCGATGAGTTCTTTTTCCGGGCAGGTATTTTGGAGAATTTCCCGGCAGTCGCGGGCGGTAAGCGAGGCGGCTGAGCGATTAAACCGATCGCCAATGTATTGACGCATAACGTCGGCCATTTCCTGTGGTGCCGAGTCGGTACGGCTGTTAATCCGTGCCAACCGGGACGCGGCCCTGCGCGAGGCGGACGCTTGCCGCCGTGCCTTCCGCCGTTCAGGGCTGTCGCTTGTCAACAGTCGCGTCAGAGACAATACGGCAAATAATACCAGCGGTCCGGCCCACAAAACCACATAACACGGCTGAATTAGTGCCGCCGTTGGCGAGAACGCGGCGTCGGTTAATAGTTCCGACTGATCATACACGTTGGCCGCGATACCACCGCGGACTGCTTCAATCTCGCTTGTTGGTTTTTTCAGGTCCCAACCCTCCGCTTGTCGTGCGGTAATGTTTTCGGTAGCCGCCACCTTCAGGCTGACAGGCTCACTGAAAATGGTGGTATATCGGCCCTTGTCCACATCGAAGCAGCTTAATGGAATACCGGGTATTTCCTTTACCCGCTCATTTTTAGCCCGGATGGTCTGGGTAAAGATTTTTCGGTTTCCTTCTGTTTTTGGAGTCGATTGTTCGGAAGCAATCTTGAAATTTTCCGCCAAACCCTGTAAATCCGGCATTTGAACCTGCCTGAGTAGTTCTCCGC
>DAOWIP010000037.1 GCA_030640865.1 Sedimentisphaerales bacterium
CCGCCGCCGGAAGACCGGACCCCTGCTGTCGGAGCCGCTAAAGACGCCGAAACTTCTCCAACAGGGTGTGAAAACAGATATGGCCTTTCATTGCGCAATGCCTCGATCAGACCACGCGTATCATGATTATCTTGACGCGTCTCGGCCTTTTTCTGAGCCAACAGAAGCGCCGCCTCCACATCCACCACGCCCGCCTGTACTAATTCGTTCGTCAGCTTGTTTTCCAGTTCTTTCTCTCTCAGCCGTGCCTGCGTATCCTGTTGAATTTGTTGACTGTTTTGTAACTTCTCCGTCAATTGTTGCACCTGTTGTTCCGCCGTCTGAGCGCGTTTGCGGTATTTGATTGCTTCTGATACCGGAACCATCTGTTCCTGATTAGTTCCCTTTGAGGTACTTTCAGTTTCGCCTGACAACGCCTCTGCACTCGGATGAATACTGCTGATGCCCTGCGAGTTCGCTTGCTGCTGCAATTCCTGTAACATACTTTCTCCTATGTTAATTTATCCCAATTTAATAGCCTTCTCATTCCAGTCAGCGACCAGCGGGAGCGGGTCTTTGCCATTTGCGTCAGACAGAGAAAGTGGCTATGCCACCTCCGTTCATAAACTTCTCATCACTCACAACCCACCACTCACAACTATTCCTCAGTATCCCAATTCTTTCAGTATTTGTTCCTGTGGAACACCCAACTCTTTTTTCAGGGACGCTTCCTGTAATTTTTCAATCATGTTTTCCGGCAGTGGGCTGGGCCAATGGATATTGATTTCTCTTTCTTCCGGCCGATTGGGATAGACTCCTGTCTTGTCCAGCGCCAGAAGTATCAGCCTGCTCAGTTCCGCGATTCCCTGTCCGTAGTTTTTACGTTTACGTTCTGTCTTGGACAGAACTCCCATCAGGGTAACTTTCAGCGCCACGGCACTGGTCAGGTTCCCGACCCTGCCTTTTAGTATCCCAGCCGCCACCGAGGCCACACCACTGGCCTTGTCTATCGCCTCGCGTATGTGTTCGATATGAGTTTCTTCACTGGGGCTGCCCGGATCACCACCGAATTCTTCGATACTCGCATCGGGATTTTCCGTACTCCACATCCTTCCCGGCGCGACCAGCCGGTTCTCAAAGCCCTCGATCCCCTTGCCAAGGTACATCTTGAAGCTCTGAAAGGTAATTCGACTGGCCCGGTCGCTCAGACGTGTGTTCAGTTCGTCCTGCAGCGGGATCAGCGGTTCGACATCACTTTGCCCCTCGTAATGCAGTGGCAGCGGCATATTTTGGATATGTACAACCGGCACCACACCCAGCGGATTCCGCCCCATCGCCACTAACTCTTCGTCCTGGTATCTTTGCCAGTAATTCGGCCCTATGACTTCCACATTATGCGTCTCTTTTTGTCGGCCGACCCGGCAGCCTCGGTGATTGATTGTCTGGACAGGACCCTGTTCATTATCCAGCTTATTATGCTGCTGCCAGTAGTGCTGAATATAGTAATTCATCTCGTGGTAGTCGTTCTCGTCCAGAACGGGCAGACTCCGCGGGGCCTCGATCGCCTCCAGTGTTATTTGCCTGGCTTTTTCCAGTACCTCGTAAAAGTTTTCAGGCTCAGACCCCGCGGTTCCACCCTCAATATTGTTTTGCCTGCCGCCCGACGGTTCACACCATCGCAGGATAACATCCACAAAACCATAGATACTTCCCAGCATCGCCAATTGCTGTAGATAAGTGGCCCCTCCGTTAGCGTCGAGTACCGTGTTTAGTATCTGTTGAATCTCCTGTGCTCGTTTTTCGTTGGCTGCGCATGAGGTGATATTGATACTCTTGCCGAACAGGAAATCCACCATAGTATCTATTCGCCAGGCAATGTCATTTTCGATGACAACTTCCTTACGCTGGATACTTTCAGTCGGACTGCCGATCATGATCCCGCCGTAGAAACTGTAGTTCACCCCTGTAATTCGGCTGGGCAAACCATATTCCTGACTCTGACGGTACGGTCGAGCCGTCTCACTGATCTGACTGGTCCCTGCGGCTGTCGTTGAAATCTCACGCATCTCATTGCGGTAGTAACTCCACAATTTCTCAAAATGCAGGTTGACATCCAGGGCCTTTTCATTGACCAGCCAGACTACAAACTCTTCATCTAATTTCTGCTGTTCATTAAGGTCGTTTTCGTTAAACACAGAAAAATCATAAGCCATAGCGACTTGCTCCTATCCACTCATCCACTGATTTACTCTTTTTCCAATCCCTCACAACTCACAACTTTTTTATTACCCCCTCTACCTATAGGGCAAACCGTTGTGTTTGCGCGAAAAAACGCCTCTGGCTTTACTGCTGCCGACACGTAACTGCTTTGGTAATAAAAAGAAAAAATATTTATAAAAAATCCTGATAAGGCTGTTGGACGTGATAAAAATGCGCGATTTCGCTATTTGCAGTTTCAAGTAATAAGTACAACATCACATAAGACCACAACGGTTAATTTCTGGGCAGAACCGAGTGAAAAACCGTTTGGGCAGACAGATAAATTGGGGCCGCTTCGGCCAGAGGGTCGGGGCAATTTATCTGTCTGGGGCCCTGAACGGTTTTTCTCGTCGTCAACCCATTGCTATAAAGTTAGTTACCGTTTGTTGCACTTGTTAGTTGAATCCGCTATTGACTATTCGCGTTTTTTTCTATATCATAGTGTTTACGATTGAATTTTCCCGTTAGTATGCGGGTAAGTAACCTTACGACAAAATGTTATGGTTTCGCTCGCGAGAATTTTTATACGCGGTGCGTATGTTATGCCTGTTTTCGATATATATGATGAAAAGCCGCTGCGACGGATCAAGGTGGAAGCCGACCGCGTCACCATCGGTCGCACCGCGGACAACAACGTAATCATCAGTGAGCGAATTGCCTCGCGTCAGCATTGTGAGATACGTTTGGATACTTTACCCGATAATGACTCGTCTGGTACCGATGGTGCTGCGCCGGACGAGAAAAAATCGGAAAATCCCCAGCCCGATTCAGCCGGTACAGATTTATACGATGTTATCCTGCCGGAAGAAGGGGATTCTGAAATGGGTATTCTCGTCCCCGAAGATACGGAAGAAGAAACCGACAGTCGCGAACAACCACCCACACCTCTGCCGGGTACTAATAAATATTATGTGTTGCGTGATCTGCAAAGTCGTAACGGCACCATTCTCAACGAACAGCGTATCAAAGAGCCTACCCCCTTACGCAACGGCGACGAGATCAGCATCGGCAAATCCGCTATCC
>DAOWIP010000399.1 GCA_030640865.1 Sedimentisphaerales bacterium
AAGCTTAAGCATGGTATTCCAACTGGGTGGCACCTTTCTGTATTTCAGAGAGGTGCTCCTGTATAATCCCCGACGGGTGGCAACCACCGGCAAAGCCGGTGGATTATGATTTTATTTATCATTGTTTATTTTACATTTTATATTTTACAATATTCGTTATGACTGATTCCTTACAGACAACTCATCAACATTTGCCTCGCTTAATTGCCTGGGAGCTTACGCGAACTTGTCGGCTGAACTGTCGTCACTGCCGCGCCGCCGCCGAAAACAGACATTACGACAATGAGCTTACTACTAACCAATGTTTTCAATTACTGGACAATATCGCTGCTTTTTCCCAGCCGATTATCATTCTCACCGGTGGTGAGCCGATGCTCCGAGCCGACCTTTACGATATTGCCGATCATGGCAACAGTCTTGGTCTGCGTATGGTCCTTGCCACCTGCGGCACACTTATTGACGACACTTCGATTCGTAAAATTATCGATTCCGGCATTCAGTGTATTTCATTTTCGCTTGACGGTGCTACTGCCGAATCGCACGATGGTTTTCGCCGCGTACCGGGCGCCTTTGACGCTGTAATTGCCGCTGCCGCTACTGCCCGACGCAACAGTTTGCCCTTTCAGATTAATACTACTTTAGCCCGACACAACCTCGCCGAACTGCCACAATTATTGAAACTGGCCGAAAAACTCGGCGCAATAACTTTCAACCCTTTTTTATTGGTTCCTACCGGCCGCGGCAGGGAGTTAGCTGATCAGGAACTTTCCGCCCAACAGTATGAGCGTACCCTTCAGTGGCTCGCCGCACAGCGCGGAAATTCAGGGATAAAACTTCGTGTTACTTGTGCCCCTCATTATCAGCGTATTATCCGACAAAACCCTGATGATCAACTTCGCGACAACCACCCTGTCTTAACCGCCCCCCAAAGTTCTTCTTACACAGCCGGTTGTATGGGCGGCAAGTCTTTTGCTTTTATTTCCCACACCGGCACCGTCCAGCTCTGCGGATTCCTCGACCTCATCGCCGGCGACTTACGGCTGAACGATTTTGATTTTGCGGATATATGGAAAAACTCGGAATTGTTCCAGCAGGTTCGCGATGTTGACAGTTACAGGGGCAAGTGTGGTTACTGCGAATATCGCCGCCTTTGTGGCGGCTGCCGCGCACGCGCCTACGCCCTCACTGGTAACCATCTCGCCTCCGAACCATTCTGCATCTACCAACCACGCGAAATGGAAAGCACATAAAATGGGAGTAACCGTTCACGGGTTCTTTTTTTCGAGTAGGGCGGCTCACAACTCATTTTTGATAGGCATTCGGGCGCCGGTGTCTCGGAGCCAGACAGCCAGCATCGCGTCCAGTTCCTTCACCTTTTCAGGCATCCGGGTGGACAGGTCATTTTTTTCGCTGATGTCGTTATGGAGATTGAAAAGTTCGAAGGTCTTGCCCTCGTATCGTTTGATCAGTTTCCAGTTACCGGCGCGGACGATACTATATGGCGCCACATCTCCGCCTCGATAGTGTGGAAAGTGCCAGAAAATAGCGTTACGATTAAATGTCCCGGTCTGCTTCAACAGTGGAATCAGATTTTGTCCGTCGATAGCTCGGTCGGCCGGTATGTTTTCGCCGACAGCCCGACAAATAGTCGGGAAATAATCGACGCTTATGACCGGTTCGTCGCAGAGCGCCCCGGCCTTAACCACATCGGGCCAACGGACAATCAGTGGCACTCGAATACCTCCCTCGTAGGGATAACCTTTTCCGGCTCGCAATGGGGCATTATCGGTAGCACTCCATCGCCTCGTTCCGACTAATCCGCCATTGTCTGAGGTAAAGATTATTATTGTTTGTTTGGTGAGATTTGTTTCATCGAGCGCAGCCATGACTTTACCGACAGCGTCATCGACACTTTCCACCATCGCGGCGTATGTTGGATTTTTTTGTTTAGTGGGTTTTTTGGCTTTATATTTGGCAACGATTTCTTTTTTGGCCTGGATAGGCGTATGCACTGCATAGTGGGCCAAATACAGAAAGAACGGATGATCGCTGTGTTTTTTGATAAAGCCCACTGCTTCGTCGCCTTCACGGTCGGTGAGGTACTCTCCTTTGCTTCGGGGCTTGAGAGTTGTGATACCACCGCCCTGACGTTTGCCATACGGATCGAAGTATGAGGGAGGTTGGCCGATATGGCATCCGCCGATATTGTAATCGAATCCCTGTTTGTCCGGATAGCAATCGTCCGGGCCGAGGTGCCATTTACCGATATGGCACGTAGCATATCCCGCGGGCTTGAGCACTTCGGCAATAGTGATTTCGTCAAGTTCCATCCATAGCGCGTTTTTCGGACAGAGCAGCTTTTTGTTTTTCCCTTCATCGTAACCGGTCGGGTTCTTTGCTTCTGCGCGGATTGTGCTGCGGGGGCGTATCCAGTCTGTAATTCCAAGACGGGCTGGATAACGCCCGGTCATCAGGGCCGCCCGTGTAGGCGAGCATACTGCACCTGCCGCGTAGGCATTGGTAAATTTCATCCCTCCCGCAGCCAGACGATCTATATTGGGCGTCTCGTAGTATCGGCTTCCGAAGCATTCCAGATCGGTCCAGCCCATATCGTCAATGTGGACAAGAATAATATTTGGCTTAGGCGCGTTTTGTTTTCGTGCGAACAGACATCCCGGCAATACCAGCGATGCCGCCCCCAGCCCCATAGTCTTGAAGAAATCACGTCTTTTCATAATAACTCCTATCGTATCCCGGCCGGGTGGCATCCACCTCGAAGACTCGGTTTCAGTTTAATCTTTGGGTTCACTTTCCAAGCCAAGTACTTCACAAAGAGGTCGAAAATGCTTTTTATTAATACTATGCACAGAGACTTTTTCGGGACAATGAGTAGATTCTAAACAGATAATTGCATCGCTTAAAAAAACAGTACATCTTTTTCCATGTGGTGATTCGCCATCCGATATTTGCTGTGCATGTTCTTTTACTCTTTCTAATTCCTCTTTAACATCTTTGGGTACTGTTTCTATGCTATCAATTCCCATGTTGGACAGAAACTCAAGATAAAAACGATGCTCACTCCAAAAATTCCCAATAGCACATTTTTGAGGGGTACTTTTTGTGCAAGTTATTTCTATCGGTTCGTAGGCTCCACTCACCCCTAACCTTGGGGCATCTTTGGCATAAAGGCAATTCGTCTCATTGATTAACGGATATTTTAGTCCTCTGTTAAACATGGTCTCCCACGCATCTTCTATTAAATCTTCAAGTCTTTGCTTTTGCTCCTCGAAGCTTTTGTAATTGATCACAATCCAATGACCAACTTCATCCATTCTTTCTTGAACACCTTTCGTGAGGTGAACTCCGGCTATATCTTTATTTTTATAAACTTTCGACTCTAACAACGCCTTATTCATGTCTCTGGTACGCAGAAGGAGATTATGAAGACCGATTATCGAATTCAATAAAGTAGCCTTGTATTGGCATTTTACATAATGCGAACAATAGAGACTACTATCTGCAAGCTGTCCCTCGATTTCTTCGCGCACACTCGGACTCCCCCAGTCTCGCTTAATCTGCGTCGCTGTATCTAAGAATAGCCCGGACATATTACCCCTGTTCTACCGTTTTTTTAGCTTCTGCTATTTCTCTCTCTGCCTTTTCAGTTACCGGAAGCCAGGTTAGCCCAACGTCTAACAACTTGGTCCGAATCCAGCTTACCTTTTCCCTTGTTAGCTTACTCCACCCATCTATCAATGCACGCACAGAAGCCGAGAAAATCTTCAATAGCTCTTTAGTGATTTCACTCGGCTCATGTACTCGGCAAATATCCCTGAGTGATGCAGCCAATCTTGCCTCGTACTTATGATTTGTAACTCTCGCCTTCTCTTCCAATCGGCCTAATAAAGCCTCAATTTCCATGATGCAATAAAGAGTCTTAGCCCCGTCTTCACCTGCATCTTGTAATAATTGAAGGTTTGTATTTATTTTTTCGAAATCATCCAGATAAAATGAAAGCCTTTTTCTTGGGGCTTCCTCTTTATATTTTTCTTTTAAATATTCAACATCCGCCTCCATTTTTTCTATAGACATTGTAAGCATAAGGGTTCTCTTATCTAATGCTTGATATTTTGATAACATATCTTCTAAATCAGTTCTATATTCCTCCTTTGCTTTTTGGGTCTCCGTATGTACGTATTTACTTAATAATACTCCATACATAGTATATCCCAAAGCTGACGGTACATTTATTTTTTCATCAAGCATAAATTCTAACCCAATTTATTTACAATATCATTCAACTTTTTTGTCATATTTTTAATATCATCTATATGCAAATCTAATGTTACCGCAATATCGTCACTTCTCTTGATCCTACTTATTCCTTGTGTTGGACTAAATGCTATAGTGTAGTATGAATGAGGCCTTGATAAGTTCATCTCCATTGATACGTAAGGCACATCAATTTCTTTACCCTTTTCATTTTCTTCAATGTGGTACGTTCCTTTTTTCCACCTGATATTTTCAATTACGTATGAGGATGTTGCCTTTCTAAGCAATACCCGTTCTTTAATTTCTTTGCTTATTAATTTACCAATCGCCTTTTTTGATCTTTCTAACAAAACATCGAAATCTTCTTCGAGTTCTTTAGGAGTTCGATTTCTAATCACGTTTTTTTTGTTCTTAGAAAGCCCTGCGGCAATTATGGCAGGGATTTCCGATGCTATAATTGCTTCAACGTTTCTTCGGGTCAATTCCTCAGGAATTTGTGTCTCTAATAATTCCTCCATCTCATCTGGCAAGGTGAAATCAACGTCTCCATCCGTATCGACATCAATTTCTACCAAGCCTGCTTTGATCCATTCGGATAGAAGATTCAAGACTTGCTCAAATTGTTCCTCGGTTTCCTTGCCCGGTATAAATTTTGATTCCTTATCTGCCATGGAAAACTCTTTCTCAAATTACCAATTTCTGACCCTTAAAACCCTGTGTACTCCCACAGGTATTCATTGTACTATCATCGGGTATTTTGCACAACTGTAATTTAAAATCACCGTTTTTTCTATTGCCGTTTTTTTTTGACTTATGCGCATCCATTATCTTCTTGTGTTTTTTTAAAGTCAAAAGTTCTTTATGGCTGATTCATAATTTGAGAGATGATTTTTTGACTTACCTATCTTAACATTTTTTTGCGATTTTACTTTTGCCCAAAACCCATTCACTTTTATTAACTTTTGCCCAAAACCCGCGAAAACCGTTCATTTTACGGAAGTTATTTTTCGCCGTTTCCAAAAAATTAACCAAAATGAACGTTAATTGACCTGTTTTTGCATAAAATCGACCAAAAGTGAAAATTCCGTTTTAATGAAAAATAAGGACTTACGTCGTTTTTTGTTCTTTCATTATCTTGTCTAAAGCCGCCCGTCTCATCGCCTCTTTCGGCCCCGGCTTACTGGTAAAAATCTCGAATTGTAACGCCGCCTGATTTATCAGCATTTGCAATCCGTCGATAGCCTGTGCATCCACTTGCCGGGCGTCCCGTAACAGCCTTGTTTCCAAGGGGTTATAAACCGTATCAAAGACAACCATCCCCTTTTTGATAAGTTCCTTTTTTATCGGCGTCCCTTCCACTTTCGGGTGCATTCCCAGACTGGTACAGTTTATAACTACTTCCGCATCAAGGCTTTGCATTTCAGACAGTTCCGCCGCCGCCGCCCATCGGCAGCCAAACTCTTCCGCCAGTCTTTGTGCCTTTTCCACTGTCCGGTTATAGATCGTAACCTCTGCTCCCACATCGGTTAAGCCTGCCACCATCGCCCGCGCTACTCCGCCCGCTCCGAGTATTGCGACCGTAACCCCTTTCAGGTCAACACGTTGTATCCCCATCGCCTCGACCAACGCGTCCATCGCACCGGCATAATCCGTATTATAACCGCTTATTTTGCCGTTACTATCTATTGACAAGGTATTTACCGCCCCTATCCGTTCCGCGAGCGACTCCAGTTCTCCACCATTGGCCTTAACGTATTCAAGGGCATTATGTTTATGCGGAATAGTAACGCTTAACCCCTTTATATCAAGCCACTTACGCTCTCTTACGCCATCCAGAAAAGCACTGAATTCCTCCCGGCTCCCTTCGATCAGTAGCGGCACATACAGCCCGTCAAATCCTGTTTCATCGAACGCGGCATTATGAATCACCGGGCTTAACGAATGGCCTACCGGACTGCCGATTATTCCGTAAACCTTTGTATCAGCAGTAATTGCGTCCCAGCGATAAATGTTTTTCATCTCGTCGATTGTTACCTGCCCCGGTGCCGATTCCTGGTCCTTCTCCAGACTGGCGAACGTCAGAAACGCTCCTAACTTCTTGGTAAATAAGCGGGTTATAACTCCGGCTTCTCCCATTGCCAGGGCGATTAAGTTCCCATCCTTACGCAGCATATCCAGCGCTGCGAAACAATCGGTTATTTTCTCGGCCATATAGGCCAGCTTCGCAATTTTAGGCTCTCGTATCTTTATATATTCCAAGCGGTTATGAAAATCCACCGGCAGTTTGTCAAAATCATGATTGCTGACAATGACCTTTGCCCCATAGAACTCGACAGCCTTTTTTTCAAGGCAGGCAAGCTCCAGATCGACATAGTCGGCACCAGCCTTAACTGCTTGTCGCAAAAGGGGTTGCCTTTGCACTTCGCTGCCGGCGAACCGGCCCCCTTCCCAATTTGGCCGACACGTCGCGATAACCGGCAGCTTCGCTTCCACAGCCGCGGCCACAACACTCGTAACTTCATTATTAGTAAGTGGTTGCAGATAATCCAGCCGTAATTCCAGCATCTCCGCTCCTGCCGATGCCGCCTGTTGTATCGCTGCCCTCGCCTTATCGACACTGCTAACCGCAATAGGAACAGTAAGATACGTCATATTTTATACCCATCCGTTAAGCGTAAACTCTAAAAATGCAAGTAGGGCGGGCCTGTGCCCGCGTAACAGCCAAAATATATCATCTTTAATATATCACGTAAGTTGTTGTAACGCAATATAGTTAGCGTTTATTGCCTGGCCGATGTCGTCTTCAGTATGGGCGGTTGAGATAAAGAACGCCTCGAACTGCGACGGCGGCAGATATACGCCTTCTTTGAGCATTGAATGAAAATAGCGGGCATACGCCTTTGTATCGCAAGTCATTGCGTCAGCGTAAGTTGTAACTGTTTTATCGGTGAAAAAAAGGCACGACATACTGCCAACCCGTTGATATTGATAATTCAGCCCCAGTTTTACCAAATTGCCTCGAACGCCTTTTTCGAATTGTGCGGCTCGGTCTTCGAGATAATCATAAGTACCTTTATTCAAGTTACTTAGGGTCGTTATCCCTGCCGCCACGGCAAGCGGATTGCCTGATAGTGTACCTGCCTGATAGACCGGCCCGACCGGCGCGAGCATCTTCATTATATCGCTGCGTCCGCCAAATGCTCCTATTGGCAGGCCGCCCCCGATGATTTTGCCTAGTGTAACCAAGTCGGGTTTTATGCCGTAAAGCTCCGCGGCACCACCAGGCGCTACGCGGAAACCGGTCATAACTTCATCTAAAATAAGGAGTAAGCCATTTTGCCGAGCCAGTTTTTGCAGATTATTAAGGAACCCATCGTCCGGCGGAATCACACCGGCGTTGCCCATAACCGGTTCGACTATAACTGCCGCTATTTCAGAGGGATACGCATCGATAAGCCGTTGTACGGAGTCCAAATCGTTAAACTCCGCGATAAGCGTATCGGCCGTTACCGCGGCGGGCACGCCGGGGCTGGTCGGCACTCCAAGGGTCGTCGCGCCTGATCCGGCCTTGATTAGGAAGCTGTCGCTGTGGCCGTGATAGCAGCCGGCGAACTTTATGAGCTTATTCCTTTTGGTATAAGCCCTTGCGAGCCGCAGGGCGCTCATTGTCGCCTCGGTGCCGGAGTTGACTAAGCGGAGCATTTCAATATGGGGCATAAGTTTTACAACCTGTTGCGCCAACCGGACTTCCGCTTCCGTGGCGGTGCCGAAACTTGTCCCATTTTCGGCTGCCTGCTTAACGGCGGCAATGACCTTTTCGTGAGCGTGGCCGAGGATACACGGCCCCCATGAGCCGACGAAATCGATATATTTCCCGCCCTCAACATCCCACAAATACGCCCCTTTTGCCCGTTCCATAAAGATCGGCGTACCCCCGACAGCCCCGAATGCACGAACGGGCGAATTGACTCCGCCGGGTATAACCCTTCGGGCCTCATTGATCAATTGTGTGTGTCTGGATTGGGGATTACTCATAACGGCTTTCCATAAAGTACTTTACGCTTTCCTTTTTGTACTCGTCTGTGGTAAATAGTATATCATATTTTATTGGTTTTATACGCCCTGCCATTTCTTTTGCCAGTTCATTCAATTCATTTTCATCACGACAATGGGTCATCGCAAACAGATTATACGGCCAACCCGATGCTGAAGCTCTTTGGTAGCAATGACTTACCTGCGAGTAAGACGCCAGCAGCGAGCCGTTTTTGTCGATCTCGTCCGGGTCAACCTGAAAAACAATCATAGCATTAGCAGTAAAACCGATCAACTGATGGCGGACAATAGCGCCGAAGCGGCGGATAAGGCCCGATGATTTCCAATCCTTAATCTGTTCTAATAAAGCACTTATGTCAATGTTTATCCTGTCCGCCATCGCTCTGAACGGCTCGGCAACAACCGGCAGATCGTGTTGTAATTGACGAATTATGGTAATCTGCGAGTCGGACAGAGTCGGACAGACGGGTGCGGACGAAGATCGAGTGCCGTTAACATCTTGTGAATACTGAAGTTGTGAATGAGGGACTTGTCGGCTGCCGGAGGTCGCGAAATGGGTATTCAGTTTGAACATCTTGAGAGAGGGCAGGTTAAGGATATTTGTAAGTTGATATTTTTTACGCAGGTGATTGATCATTTCATCGATGTTTTTACGTGATTGTACCGTTAAAGTGAACCAGATATTGAACTTATGGTTACGGCCGTAGTTGTGTGAGACGCCTGGATCGGCACTGACTTCATCGGCAAAGGTGTCGATTTTTTCCGGTGGAACCTGCGCGGCGATGAGTGTGCTTGTATAGCCCAGTTGTCGGGCGCTAAAGATCGGTCCGATCCGACGAATAACGCGATTCTGTTTAAGCCGATTGATATAATTGATTATTTCGTCTTCATTTAAACCAAGCTGTTCAGCGATAGCAGCAAAAGGGCGCGGCTCAATCGGGAAACGAGATTGAAGATAATTGAGGATTATTTTTTGTTGCTCGTTCATCACTGAAAAGGTTTTTGCAAAATAGATTACACAAACAATAATTCTATTCG
>DAOWIP010000095.1 GCA_030640865.1 Sedimentisphaerales bacterium
CATGTTCGGTAAAAAGGGGGACGATCTGATTATCGCCGTGCCACCCGGCACCATCATTTACGACATAGACAAAGACATTGCTCTCAAGGACCTTAACGGCCCCGATCTGACGGTTTGTGTCGCTCATGGCGGTCGCGGGGGCAGGGGGAACAATCGTTTCGCCACAGCCACGAACCAGACTCCCCGTACTGCTGAGAAGGGCAAACCCGCTCAGGCCCGCAGGCTCAGGTTGGAGCTTAAACTTATTGCGGACGTCGGTCTGGTCGGTTTGCCAAACGCAGGCAAGAGTACGCTGCTTTCCCGTATCTCCGCAGCCCGGCCGAAGATCGCTCCATATCCGTTCACTACTTTACAGCCCTGTCTTGGCATTGTGGAACTGACCGATTACCGTCGCATCGTCATCGCTGACATCCCAGGCCTCATCGAAGGCTCACACCAGGGCCAGGGCCTCGGCCATGAGTTTTTGCGTCATATCGAGCGTACACGCATCATTGTGCACCTTGTCGATATTGCCGCCATTGACGGTTCCGACCCTGTCGGGAACTATCATGCCATACGAGACGAACTGACTCAACACAGTCCGGAATTGGCCCGCAAACCCGAAATTATCGTCGCTTCCAAGCTGGACCTCGACCCTGACAGCGACAAATTCCGGCTTTTCAACCGGCAACTTGGCCGTCGAGCCTTGGCCGTCTCTTCTGTTACCGGTGCCGGTCTGCGGGAACTGATGGAATTACTCTGGCAAAAATTACAAAATCACAAAAAGGATTGATCGCGATTTTCTGATGTATTGATGGTTATCAGTTGTCAACTAACAACCGTTAGGCCAAGAAAAAAAATACTCTTTTTCGCGGTGGAGCCGGGATAAGTTCATTGTATAGGAATTTGTATTAGCCACAGAGTTCTCAGAGAAATCAGAGAAAAAAAATTATAACCCTCTGTGAACTCGGTGTTCTCTGTGGCAAAGAAGCCCCGCCGAAGGCGGTTAATTTCTCCTGTAAATCTTGTCAAAAAAAACAATTTACTATATACTTACAATTATGGACGCGATTACAATTGACATAGGCAATAGTACGATTTCGATAGCGGTCTTCACCGGGCAGAAGCACAACCGTACCGAAACTATCCCTATCGAGCAGGCCGACACCCGAAAGCTCTCCGACATTTTAAGGGCATTTCGGGAAATCTGCGGCCCTCAGCCCCTCAACGCCAAAACCGTTCCAGTCGTTGTATCTTCTGTCAATTCAACCATTTTGGAGCTTATCGAGCGGAGCGTTGGTGATGTTCTCGATCAAAATATCCTGCTCATCGGCCGTGAATTCCCACTTGAGATGAAGGTAGCCGTCGAAAATCCTGATACTATCGGCAGTGATCGGCTACTGACCGCCTTTGCCGCCTATCAGGTTGTCGAGTCCGCTGTTGTTGTGGCCGACTTCGGCACGGCCACCACTATCGACTGTGTGAACGACAACGGTATATTTCTCGGCGGGGTTATTCTGCCAGGTCTGAACTTATCCGCTCGGTCCCTCAGCGAATACACCGCCGCTCTGCCTTGCGTAACACCAAAATTGCCCACTGATATTTTTGGCGTCAATACTGAAACAGCCATTCAGAACGGCATTTATTTCGGCGCGATTGGCGCTTTTCGTGAAATCGTCGAACGTTATGCCGAGCAATTGGGCCAATGGCCCCAGATTGTCGCTACCGGCGGATTCAGCAAATTGATACTGCGACACTGCGACTTTATTGATTCTCACGTACCTGACCTTTGCTTAGACGGCCTTTATCTCGCTTACTGCCGTTATCGCGACTCACTGAAGGCTGCGAAACCGCTATGACCTGCCGTGCCGCCCTGATCACACCTCCAGCGCCCGCCGCCCTTGCGGTTATCCAGATCATTGGTCCGGAAGCTCGTTCCGTAATCGAAAAAATCTTTCGGCCTCGCTCGCCGTCAACCGGCTCGGATAACCAACTGCCTTCCAGTCGGCTTATTTTTGGCTCCCTCATTGACTGTGCCTATGGGGCAAATGATGAAGAAATTATCGACCAGGTCGTCATCGCCTGCGATAGCGATATGCGGACAATCGACATTAATTGCCACGGGGGCACACGGATCGTCCAGCGCCTTTTAATGTTATTGCAAAAGCACGATGTCGAAATCGTCTCCTGGGACGAACTTGCCGGCGCCGCTTCCATCGCAAGTGAAGTTGCACTGACCCTTCCACGCGCCCTGACTCGAATGGCCGTTTTGGCCCTGACCGCCCAGCATCCAACTGGCCTGTTCGCCTGGACAGAAAAGACAATCGCTGTTCTTCAGAAAGAGCCGCTTGCGTTGTCCCCGGTCAAAAAAGAAATCCAAAAACTGCTGCCCACCTACGATCTTGCCCGGAAACTTCTTACCCCAGCTACCGTTGTTCTGACTGGACCGGTCAACACCGGCAAAAGCACGCTCGCCAACACTCTCACCGGTAAAACCCAGAGCCTCACATCAGACATTCCCG